>NZ_JBFBCE010000002.1:0-226810 GCF_040689595.1 Streptosporangium sp. NPDC051023
TCTTCAGGGGATCTGCCACCCGCGGTGCCTGCGGCGGTCAGCGACACGACTGCCTGGACCAGCGCCCCATAGCGCGCCTTTTGCTGCGCATGCGACGATCCGCATGTCACCGCGCCGGCCGCGTCCTGTCCCGACGGTCACGATCCATTCCCGTCGGCGATCCGCTCTCGACGGTCAGTGATCCGCGGCGGGCCAGGGGAAGCCGAGCCGCTCGGCGAAGTCCCGGGAGCCGCCGACGATCTTGGCGTGTGCCTTGGGATCGGTCTCGCGCAGCTGGTCGGCCACGCGGGCGGCCTGGCTCTCCGGAGTGGTCTCGTCGACCGGGACGACCCACTCGAACTGCAGCCACGGCTCGTCGTCGTCCATGCCGGAGGGGGTGCGCGGATGCCAGAAGAACATCCGTACCCGGTCCTGCTCGTCGGCCGGCGTGAACATCCCGTCGAGCTCACATCCCCAGGCGGCGAGCGGGCCCGAGGCATCCCGCAGCAGCCGGTCGAGCTCGCGGGCGAGGCTGCGGGCCGGCCACTCCCAGCGGCGGTCCCGCCTGGCCAGGGCGAGCACCTCGGCGTACTCGTCGGCGGGGAAGCGGAACGGCTCGAGCACGACGGTCCCGTCGGGGTCGCGCCAGTCGCTCCAGGTGACGCTCTCGCCGTCCCGGGTTACCGTGACGTAGAGGGCTCCGCAGCACCCCTCGGTGCAGTAGGCCTCGGCCAGCCGTACCTCCCGGGGTTCCCCGAGGGGCTCGAGACCGTCCAGGAGACGCTCGGGCCCGAACGGTGCGCCCTTGCGGAAGGCTTCGGCGATGACCGGCCTGCCGTCCACCAGCAGCCGCGTCTCGACTCGCCAGTGCAGGGCGGGATCAGGGACGACGACGCGAAGCGCGAGATGGTTGAGGTCTCCTCCGCCGGGCCTCCCGGGATCCTTTCCGCCGGGCCGGTTGGGAGTGGACCGGATGTTCTCCGTGGCCCGTTCGGCCCAGCCCGCCCGCCAGCGGGTCCGCTGGTCGGATGAACGCAGCCCCTCCGCCAGGATCGGTGCCCAGCGGGGGGAGGCCGCCAGCCGTTCCAGCCGGTCCAGGGTGGCCTCGTGTGAGCCGACGGGCCAGGGGAGGAGGGCGGCATGACCGCTGCGGACCTCCTCGGCCAGCGAGAGGACCGAGGCCAGCAGGTCGAGCGTGGGAGCAGCCTTCTCCGCCTGTACGGCGAAGGCCGCGACGGCCCGGCACGCGTCGCCGTACGCGAGCCCTTCGAGGGAGTAGTCCCCGGTGGAGCAGAGGGCCCGCAGCAGCCTCCCCGCGTTGCCGAGAACCTCGTCGTCGGCGTCGCGGCCTTCGAGCACGTCCGCCAGGGACACCGCCTCGGCGACCTCGCGGGCACCGCGACCGGCCAGGTCGTGGTCGGCGCAGGCCCGCCGTAGCAGCCAGGCGACGGCGACGGGGTCGCCCAGCCTGCACATCGCCGCGATCGCCCCGGTCCTGACATGAGGCGCCGCCCGTTCGGCCAGCCAGATCAGCGCGGGCGCGGATCCGGGGACCGCCGCGATGACCTCCACCGCAAGGAGGCCGAGGTCGTCGAGCAGGCCGAGGATTCCGACGAGCGGAACGTCGGCGGGTCTGGCCCTTCCCACCAGGAGACACAGACCGACCAGCGCCGGTACGCGATCGGTCGAGTGGCGCGCGAGCCAGAGCCCGGCCTCGCGGGCCTGGTCAAGGGCGGGCGGAGGCAGCTCGTCCAGACACTCCAGGGCGATCTGCCACGAGGGAAGCCACAGGTCACGCAGCTCGTCGTGGAGCGCGTCGAAGGAAGGGGAGGGGGAGGTGAAGAACGTTTTCAGCACCGCGGGCACCGCGGCTCTGCGTTTCCCACGTTTTCCGCGTTTCCTGCGGGAGGTGGTGTCACACGGCCGATCCCGATGATCGGCCTCGTCGGGGTAGGGGTGGCCGCCGTCGGGGAGCGGCAGGCCGGGCGTCAGCTCGTGCAGCCTTGACGCGTGGTCGAACAGGGACAACCGGTGGTCGAGCGCACCGCGCTCGTCAGCCACGCTCACCGCTGGACGGGAGACTCGATTCTGTTAGCCATGCCGCACACCATGCCATCTCCCGCCGCCGTGCCGCAAGCGTGCCGAGGAGTTTCCCCGTGCCCGCACGGCCTCACGCTGGAGTGCGCCACCCCCCTGGGCGAACGTTTCCCAAGGCCGCCACCGTACGGCCCCGCGCACCCGGCAGGGCGCGATCCGCCGTACGGCGTGATCGTCGCCCCAGGAGGCCGTGTGCCGACGATTCAGGGGTGCCGTGTACCAGCCGTGTACCGAGGCGTGTCACCGGCCGCGGGCGCGCCACGAAGCGCTGATCCGCCCGTACGGAGGTGGAAACGCCGGTTGCGCCGGCACCCCTGAACGCCCGGGCTCAGGGCTCGTAGGCCAGGTTCGGCCGCAGCCAGCGCTCGGCCTCCTCCTGGCTCAGCCCGGCCCGGCGCGCGTAGTCCTCGATCTGGTCGCGCCCCAGCCGTCCGACGGTGAAGTAGCGGGAGTCGGGGTGTGCGAAGATCAGCCCGCTGACGCTCGCCGCCGGGGTCATCGCGTACGACTCGGTGAGGGCCAGGCCGTGCGCGCCCGCGTCGAGCAGGTCGAACAGCGTCCGCTTGCGGCTGTGGTCGGGGCAGGCCGGGTAACCCAACGCGGGCCGGATGCCGCGATACCGCTCGGCGTGCAGATCCGCCAGGGCGGGCTGCGCGTCCGGCTCGAACCAGGCGCGGCGCGCCCGCAGGTGGATCAGCTCGGCGAACGCCTCGGCGAGCCGGTCCGCGAGCGCCTTGACCATGATCGCCCGATAGTCGTCGTTCTGCTCCTCGTATCGGGCGGCCAGTTCCTCGGCGCCGTGCACGGCCACCGCGAACCCGCCGAGGTGGTCCCCGGACGGTGCCACGTAGTCGGCGAGGCTGCGGTTGGGACGCCCGTCGGGTTTGACCGTCTGCTGCCGCAGCATCGGGATTCGAGTGCCGTCCTCCAGCACCAGGTCGTCGCCTTCGGCGTGCGTGGGCCAGAACCCGTAGACGCCCTCGGCACGCAGCGAGCCGTCGGAGATGATCTGGTCGAGCAGTGCCTGGCCGTCGTCGTACAGGTCACGGGCGACGGGCTGGTCGAGGATCGCCGGGTACTTGCCCTTGAGCTCCCACGCCAGGAAGAAGAACTGCCAGTCGATCATCTCGCGCAGCTCGGCGAGGTCCGGTCTGACGACCTTCAGCCCGGTGAACTCCGGGACGGGCAGCTCGTCGAACGCCGGACGTTCGGCGTTCGCGCGGGCCTCGGCCAGGGTGAGCAGCGGCTGCTGCCTGCGGTTCTCATGCGCCTCGCGCAGCGCCTGCTGCTCCTCGCGGTTGGCGATGTCGAGCGCGTCGGCCCGGTCGGCGTCCAGCAGGTCCGACACCACCCCGACGACCCTGGACGCGTCCAGGACGTGTACGACCGTGCTCGTGTAGGCCGGGGCGATCCGTACGGCCGTGTGCTGCCGGGACGTGGTTGCGCCGCCGATGAGCAACGGCAGCTTCAGCCCGCGCCGGTCCATCTCGGCGGCGACCGCGACCATCTCGTCCAGCGACGGGGTGATCAGCCCGGACAGCCCGATGACGTCGGCGCCCTCCGCGACGGCCGTGTCGAGGATCTTCGCGGCGGGCACCATGACGCCCAGGTCGACGACCTCGTAGTTGTTGCAGCCCAGGACCACCCCGACGATGTTCTTGCCGATGTCGTGGACATCGCCCTTGACCGTGGCCAGCACGACCTTGCCCTGCCCGCGGCGGGTGTCGATGCGGCCCTCAAGGCGGGCCTGCTCCTTCTCGGCCTCCATGAACGGCTCGAGGTAGGCGACCGACCGCTTCATCACCCGGGCGCTCTTGACGACCTGCGGCAGGAACATCTTGCCCGAACCGAACAGGTCACCGACGATCTTCATACCGTCCATGAGCGGGCCCTCGATGACCTCGAGAGGGCGCCGGGCGCCCTTGCGGGCCTCCTCGGTGTCCTCCTCGATGAAATCGGTGATGCCGTGCACGAGCGCGTGCGCGAGGCGCTCGGCGACGGGCTGCTCACGCCACGACAGGTCGACCTTGCGCTCGGTGCCGTTGCCCGAGACCGTCCGCGCGAACTCGATGAGCCGGTCGGTGGCGTCCTCACGGCGGTCGAACAGGACGTCCTCGACGTGCTCGAGCAGGTCGGCCGGGATATCGGCGTAGACGGCGAGCTGGCCGGCGTTGACGATGCCCATGTCGAGCCCGGCGCGGACGGCGTGCAGCAGGAACGCCGAGTGCATGGCCTCGCGGACCACGTCGTTGCCGCGGAAGGAGAACGACAGGTTGGAGATGCCACCGGAGGTGAGCGCGCCAGGGCAGCGCTCCTTGATCCGCGGCAGCGCCTGGATGAACTCCTTGGCGTAGCCGTTGTGCTCGCTCATGCCGGTGGCGACGGCCAGCACGTTCGGGTCGAAGATGATGTCCTCGGGCGCGAAGCCCGCCTGCTGCGTCAGCAGGTCGTAGGCGCGGCCGCAGATCTCGACCTTGCGGTCGGCCGTCTCAGCCTGGCCCCGCTCGTCGAAGGCCATGACGACGACGCCCGCGCCGAAGCCCCTGACCTTGCGGGCCTGCTCCAGGAACGGGCCCTCGCCCTCCTTGAGGCTGATGGAGTTGACCACGCCGTTGCCCTGCACGCATTTGAGCCCGGCTTCCAGCACGCTCCACCGCGAGCTGTCGATCATCACCGGGATCTTGGCGATCTCCGGCTCGGTCGCGATGAGGTTGAGGAAGGTGGTCATGGCCTGCTCGCTGTCGAGCAGGTCGGCGTCCATGTTGACGTCCAGGAGGTTGGCACCGCCACGGACCTGCTCCAACGCCACGTCGGCGGCGGCGGGGAAGTTATCGGCCTCGACGAGGCGGCGGAACCGTGCCGAGCCGGTGACGTTGGTGCGCTCGCCGATCATGACGAAGCCGGTGTCCGGGCCGATCTCGAAGGTCTCCAGGCCGGAGAAGCGGCTGCGCCTCGGCGGGCTGGCGACCTGACGCGGCGCCTTCCCCGCGGCGGCTTCGGCGACCCGCGCGATGTGCGCGGGGGACGTGCCGCAGCAGCCGCCCACGATGTTGACCAGTCCCTCGGCCGCGAACTCGCCGAGCAACTGCCCGGTCTCCTGCGGGGACTGGTCGTAGCCGCCGAACGCGTTGGGCAGACCGGCGTTCGGATGCGCGGCGGTGTACGTGCCGGCCAGCCGGGCCAGCTCCTCCACGTGCGGGCGCATCTCGGTGGCGCCCAGCGAGCAGTTCACGCCGACGACCAGCGGCCCGGCGTGCTTGACCGAGTTCCAGAACGCCTCGACCGTCTGACCGGACAGGGTGCGCCCCGACAGGTCGACGATCGTCACCGAGATCCACAACGGCAGGTCGGGTGCGACCTCCTGGGCCGCCGCGATCGCGGCCTTGACGTTGAGCGTGTCAAAGATCGTCTCGATGAGCAGCAGGTCGACGCCGCCCTCGGCCAGCGCCGCGATCTGCTCGGCGTACGCCGCCTTGACCTGGTCGAACGTGACGGCCCTGTAGGACGGGTCGTCGACCCGCGGCGACAGCGAGAGCGTGACGTTCAGCGGCCCGACCGACCCGGCGACGAACTTCCCACCGGCCTCGTCGGCGGCCTGCCGCGCCAGCCGCGCGCCCTGCAGGTTCATCTCCCGCACGTGCTCCTGCAGGCCGTAGTCGGCCTGGGCGACGCTCGTGGCGGTGAAGGTGTTGGTCGTGGTGATGTCGGCGCCTGCCGCGAGGTACTGCCGGTGCACGTCGAGGATGACGTCGGGCCGGGTGATGTTCAACAGGTCCGGGTCACCGGTGACATCCAGCGGATGGTCGGCGAACCGGTCGCCCCGGTAGTCCTCCGGCTTGAGGGCGGCGCCTTGGAGCATCGTGCCCCAGGCGCCGTCGAGCACCGCGATTCGCTGATCGAGAACAGCCCGCAGCTGCCGCGTCCGCTCCTCGCGTGTCCCGTGCTCCCGGACGACGTGCGCTGATTCCTGCATTCGAGGCCTCCCACCACTCGGGAGGCGCCCTTGTCACTGTCGTGCAGGCCGAGCGTGGCGGGCCGGAGCCCGTTGCAGCGCCTCTCGGCCTGGCCTCTGATCCTACCCATCTCTCAGGGCGCCCGGCTGGCCTATACCGGACAGCGCCGTGGAGAGTGGCCCGCTCGAATCCCGTCCCACGCCCCCGTGGCGAACTCGCGCAGGTCACCGTACGCGGCCGGGCCCGGTGCGGGCGTCCGTGGTGAACCCGGACGCCCGCACCGTCGCCACCGGGTCTCGTCAGGCCCAGCCGGGCAGGAAGGCGCGCAGGTGCCGCAACACCTGCTCAGGCTGCTCCTCGGGGAGGAAGTGCTTGCAGTCCTCGATCGGCGCGCCCGTCACCTGGTCGGCGTAGTCCGCCCAGATCTCCGGCACCCGGCTGCCCCCCAGGCCGCCCCGCGCGCCCCAAAGGACGAGCAGCGGCTGGCTGATCCGGTTTCCCTCGCGCGCGTCGCGCTCGTCCGCCTCCAGATCCTGCCGGAACCCGGCCCGGTAGTCCTCAAGCGACGCGTGCAGGGCGTCGGGGTCGCTGAACGCCGTGACGTACTCCGCGGTCGCCCGCGCGTCGATCGCGTCGGCGACGAAGGACTGCCTCTCGAAGAAGAATCGCAGGTACGGCTCGACGTTGCCCGCGATGAGCAGTTCGGGCAGGTCCGGCTGCAGGTGGAAGAACCAGTGCCACATCGCCGCGGCCGAGTCCTTGTCGAAGGTGCGCATGACCTCCCGCGTCGGGAGGATGTCCAGCAGGACCAGGCGCTCGACGTCCTGCGGGAGGTCCAGCGACCAGCGGTGCGCCACCCGGGCACCCCGGTCGTGGCCGACGACGGTGGCCGTCTCGAAGCCCAGCGCCCTGACGAGCCTGGACATGTCCGAGGCCGTGGTCCGCTTGTCGTAGCCCGACCCCGGCTTGCCCGACCGGCCGTAGCCGCGCAGGTCGGGGGCGATCACCGTGTAGCGCTCGCCGAGGGGTTCCATGAGGTGACGCCAGCAGTACCCGGTCTGCGGCCATCCGTGCAGCAGGACCAGCAGCCGGTCGCCCGATCCGCAGCGGCGATAGAAGAGCCGGGTGTCTCCGAGGTCGGCGTAGTGAGCGGTGATCATCGTAAGAAGTCCTCTCGTGACCCCGCCCAGGCGATGACTACCCGATGAGTCCCATCTCCTGACCACGGAAGCCCGGGCGCAGGTCTGCTTCGATCTGGGCGACCGCCCGGCCTATCACGGGCAGGAAGTCGCGCATGGATTGGGCGGTGCCCCGGCCCGCGAGCATCGACACGTTGAGCGCGGCGATGACCTGTCCGGCCGAGTCGTGGACGGGCATGGCGACCGATCGCGTGCCGTCGTCGTACTCCTGGTCGACGATCGCCCAGCCCTGCGTCCTGGTGCGGGCGATCAGGGTGCGAAGCTTGGCCGGATCGGTCACGGTGCGTTTGGTGAACGCCTCCGGCTGGACGGAGGCGAGGTATTCGTCGAGCCGCTCCTCGTTCTTACCGGCGAGCAGGACCCTGCCCATGGACGTGGGGTAGGCGGGGAAGCGGCTGCCCACCATGATCGGCACGGTCATCAGCCGCTTGGTCGGGACGCGGGCGACGAAGACCACCTCGTCGCCGTCCAGGACCCCGAGGGAGCAGCTCTCGTGGATCTCGGTGACGAGCTGCTCCATGTGCGGAAGCGCGACGTCGGGAAGGCTGAGGCTGGACAGGTAGGCGTAGCCGAGCTCCAGGATGCGTGGCCGCAGGGCGTACAGGCGCCCGTCGGTGACCACGTAACCCAGGTCGACGAGTGTGAGCAGGAAGCGCCTCGTGGCCGCCCTGTCGAGTCCGGTGATCTTCGAGACCTCGGTCGAGGTCATCTGGGGCCGGGTCTCGTCGAAGGCCTTTATGATCTTCAGGCCGCGTTCGAGTGACTGGACGAAGTACGCCGGGCGCTCGCCGTTGCGCGCCTCCGGCTCGGCCTCGCCCGCGCCAGCGCCGGTACGCGTCATCGCCTCACCTTTCTGCTCCCCGGCCGAAGAGGCCGTCACGATCCGCCCCCGTTGGAGATCCATGGCGGAGCTCTCAGCATAGGGGGCCCTCGTCCCGGCCCCGCCGGGCCGATTCCCCGCCGGACCGTCCCTGCCGCGGTCGCCTCAGCCAACGGCCTGCGCGAGCAGCGCCGCCAGCTCTTTCGGCCTGCTCAGCATCGGCGAGTGGGAGCTGTCCATGGTCAGCGTCCGCGTCGCCCGCCTGGCCATCCTGGCCTGCGCGGCCGGGGGGAGCGCGTTGTCGTTCTCACACACCACGTACGTCGAGGGGATCTCGTGCCACGCGGCCCGGGCGACCGGCGAGCCGACCGTCCCGACGTGCTCCGGGGTCAGGGCCGCCGCCGCCGCGTGCGCCTGCGCGGGATCGCAGTCGCCGTAGAACATGTACGCCGCGGCGGCCTCGGAGACCCGCAGGTAGTCGCCTTCGAGGACCGAGGTGAGGTGGGGCTCCGGCGGCGCCGGGGCGGGCGTGAGCGCGATCACGTCCGCGCAGGACTCGCCCACCTCCAGCATGAACGCCGCCACGTAGACCAGTCGCTCGACGTTGTCCAGTCCCGAGGCGGCCTCGGTGGTCACCGCGCCACCGTAGGAGTGCCCGCACAGCACGACCGGGCCGGTCACGGCCTCGAGTTCGGCGCGCAGGAAGTCCACGTGCCCCGTCAGGTCGTGCCTGCCGGGCCCGCGCCCGACACCCGGCAGTTGTACGGCCAGCGCCCGGACACCCGCCTCCGTCAGGAACGGAATGAGGGAGTCCCACGCCCAGCCGCCGTGCCAGGCGCCGTGAACGAGCACGAGGGTCGGCTTCGCCCCGCTGTCCGCCGCGGTCATTCGGATCGCCTCGACTCTTCCTGGCTCCAGGAGCGTTTCGTTCTGTTCACGGATCCCACCACCGGGAGATCACCTCCGACGTCGTCTCGCCGCGTCGCGCGGCTCGCCCTTCCGGCACTCGACGGGAGAAATGTTACCATGTCGCACAGGTGTGCGCTATACGCACAATGCGGGGCGTGTGGGTGCACGAGTGCGGAGGGCTTGGCGGGTGTCTCCGGGACGGTGGGTGCCTCGGCGGGGGCTCGGCGAGGAGCGGCGCGGGGCCTCGGGCGTCTCCGTGCGGGGGGAATGACTCCGGCCCCTGTCCGCGTGGCGGGACAGGGGCCGGGACGGGAGCCGGAACAGGGGCCGGGACGGGCGGTGGCGTCACCCTCTGGGGCGGCTCGCCGTGATCGTGTCGAAGTCGGGGATCCGCTCGGCGATCGGGTTGCCGGTGAAGTCGCCGACCCAGCCGTCGTCGTCGTGGAAGAAGCGGATCGCGGTGAAGTCGGGGCTGGTGCCCATGTCGAACCAGTGCGTGGTGTTCTTCGGCACGCTCAGCAGGTCGCCCGCTTCGCACAGCACCGCGTGGACCCTGCCCTCGGTGTGCAGGTAGAAGATGCCGGAGCCGTCGACGAAGAAGCGGACCTCGTCGTCGTCATGGGTGTGCTCGGCCAGGAATTTCCGCCGTGCGCCCGCGGCCCGCTCTGGCCAGTCGGCGCTGTCGTCGGGGCGCAGCTGGGCGACGTCGACGAAGGTGTAGCCCTCCTCGGCGACGACCTGGTCCACCTCCTCGCGGTAGGCCTTGAGGATCTCCTCCTGCGAGGCGCCCGCGGGCAGGTCCTCGGCCACCCTCCAGTGGCGCAGCCGTACGTCGATTCCCTTGAGCGCAGCGGCGATCTCGCCGGATTCGGCCGTCGCGAGCAGCGTCTCGGGAGCCTCGCCGTCGGTGTAGACGGTCAGGTATGTCATGACCTCGATTATAAGCTAAAACCTAGTATTCATGTATGAAAAGTAGACAATTATGACCCGAGGTGCCTAGCATCCGGATGTGATCCACGCAAGAGTCCTCGGAGCCGTACTCGTGTTGGGCGCCCTCGCGCTCGCGGGCTGCTCCCAGGGAACCATCGCCCCCGCCGCGTCGTCCGCCGCCGCGGCCCCCTCGACAGCCCCCTCGGAGACGGCCGGCACGACGGCCCCCGTCCCGCCGAAGTTCGCCGGCGGCGTCACCGTCGCGCTGGTGCGCCAGCTCTCGTCGGGTGACTACTTTGAGCAGTGGCTGGCGGGAGCCCAGGCCGAGGCCAAGGTTCTGAACGTCAAGCTGGAGCTGTCCAGCGGTGACGGCAACAACGACAAGCAGGCGCTCAACCTGGAGCAGGCCGTACAGCGGAAGGCCGACGCGATCATCGTCGACCACGGCTTCGCCGACACGGTCCAGCCCGCGATCAAGAAAGCCGTGGCCGCGGGCATCCCGCTGGTGGCCTTCGACGTCGAGCCGGGCACCCCGGAGGCGGTCCTGATCACCCAGGACAACCACAAGATCGCCGAGCAGGGCCTGGCGCAGCTCAAGGCCGACACCGGGGGGAGCGGCGAGGTCGTCTACGTCTACGTGGCGGGCTTCGCCCCGCTCGACCAGCGCAACGAGACCTGGACCCAGTTCAAGAAGGACAACCCGGGCATCAAGCAGGTCGCCCAGATCGGCGTGGTCAACAGTTCGACGGCCTCGGCCGTCGCGGACCAGGCCAAGGCCGCGCTGCAGGCCAACCCCGGCGTCAAGGCGATCTTCGCGCCCTACGACGAGTTCGCCAAGGGCGCCGCGCTGGCCGTCAAGGAGCTCGGACTGCAGGACAAGATCAAAATCTACGGCGCGGACGTCTCCACCGCGGACATCGGCGTCATGACCGAGCCGAACAGCCCGTGGGCCGCCACCTCGGCGACCGACCCGTCGAACGTCGGCAGGGTCGCCGTGCGCGCGGCCGCGTTGCTCGTCGCCGGGGAGAAGGTCGAGCGCACGCTCACCGTGCCGCCCGCGCTCATCACCCAGAAGCAGCTACGCGACGGCGGCATCACCGGGATCGAGCAGCTCATCCGGGCGGTCCCCGGCCTGCGCACCCCCGAGGTCGCCAAGGTCCCGTGGGCGGCGTCGTCGTGACGGTGCTGTCCGTCTCCGAGGTGTCGAAGACGTACGGCGCGACCAGGGCCCTGCGCGGGGTCGGTTTCGACCTCGCGCGGGGCGAGGTCCTCGGGCTCATCGGTGCCAACGGCGCGGGCAAGTCCACGCTGATCAAGGTGCTGTCCGGCGTGACCAGGGCCTCCTCGGGATCGGTCAGGCTCGAAGGGCGGCCCTTCGAGCCCGCGGGGCCGCTGGAGGCCCAGGCGGCCGGGGTGCAGACCGTCCACCAGAACATCGACGACGGCGTGGTCCCCGGCATGACCGTCGCGGAGAACCTCACCCTCGACGGGTTCGGCAGGGGCGGGTCCGGGTGGTTCGTCACCCGCGGGCGGGTCCGCGAGCGGGCCAGGGCCGTCGCGACGGCCGCCGGGCTCGCCGCGGAACTCGACGATCCGGTCGAGTCGCTGCCGCCGAGCGAGCGTCAGCGCGTCGTCATCGCCCGCGCGCTGTCGCGCACGCCGAAGCTGCTCATCCTCGACGAGCCGACCTCGACCCTGTCGGCCGCCGAGGCGGACGCCCTGCTGCCCAAGGTTCGTGAACTGGCCGTAAACGGCGTGGCCGTGCTGTACGTCTCGCACCGGCTCACCGAGATCGAGGCCCTCTGCGACCGCGTCGTCGTGCTGCGCGACGGCCGGGTGTGTCGGACGTTCGCCGCCCCCGTCGAACGCCGCGCCGTGGTGGCCGCCATGCTGGGCGACCTCGACCGGCACGCGGGCGGCCAGGTGCCCGTTGACGGGGAAGCGTACGCGGGCCGGGCACCGGAAACCGACGGGAAGGCGCGTGCCGACGGGGAAGCACGGGGTGACGGGGAAGCGTGGGCCGGTGGGCGGGCAGGCGCGGGCTGGGAGGGGGATTCCTCCGGCGCCGTCCGGTCCGCGTCCGGGGCCATCGGGGAAGCCGTGCTCGTCGCGGCGGGGGTCACGGCCCGTCCCGGCGGCGAGCCGTTCGGTGTGCGCGTACGGCCCGGCGAGATCCTCGGCGTCACCGGGCTCGTCGGCTCGGGCAAGACGGAGCTGCTCGAACAGCTCTTCGGTGCCAGGCCGCTGCTGTCGGGCACGCTGACCCTCGGCGGCACGCCGTACCGGCCGAAGGATCCGCACGCCGCGGTCGCGGCGGGCGTCGCGCTGGTCGCAGAGGAACGCGCCGCGCAGGCCGTGGTGCCCGGCTGGTCGCTGCGGGCCCATGTGAGCCTGCCCAGGCTCGGTGCGCACGCTCTGGCCGGTGTGCTGTCGCGCCGTTCCGAGCGCGCCTCGGCCGCCGAGGTCGTGCGGCTGCTCGGCGTGCGCGCCTCCGGCGTCGACGCGGCCGTCGAGACGCTGTCCGGGGGCAACCAGCAGAAGGTCGTCGTTGGCAGGTGGCTGGTCGGCTCGCCCAGGCTGCTCCTGCTCGACGAGCCGTTCCGCGGCGTGGACGTGGGGGCGCGCGCCGACATCGGCCGCGTCCTGCGCGAGCGCGCCGACGGGCTCGCGGTGATCGTCGCCTCCTCCGATCCGCAGGAGGTCCTGGAACTGGCCGACCGCGTCCTGGTGCTGCACGAGGGAGGCCTGGCGGGGGAGCTGCGCGCGACAGAGGCGACCGCGGAGCGGCTCGCCGACCTCATGGCGGGCGGCTCGACGGGCGGTTCGACGGGCGGTTCGGCGGCCGGGGAGACGCGATGAGCGCCGTCCCGGAGAGCGCCACGCCGCCCGCGGGGCGCGGACTCCTTGCCGGGCGGATCAGGAACGCGGCCAACCGCTACGGCCTCGTCGCCGTGCTCGCCGCGTTGCTCGTGGTCTTCTCCCTCGTGCGGCCCGTCTTCGCGACCTACGGGAACGCGCTCATCGTCCTGCAGTCGGTCGCGGTCGTCGGCGTCGTGGCCCTCGGCGTCACCGTCTCCATGACGACAGGGGGGTTCGACCTGTCCGCGGGAGCCTGCGTCGGCACCGTCGTCATGGTGACGGCGCTGGCGATGGTGAGGTACAACCTCACCGGCGCGACCGCGATCGCCGCGGGCCTGCTCGCCGGGCTCGTCGTCGCGGGGGTGAACGCGCTGCTCACCGTCGTCGCGCGGGTGCCCGACCTGGTGGCGACGCTCGGCACGATGTTCCTGTTCCAGGGGCTGGCGCTCATCGCCACGTCGGGCCAGTCGGTCGCGGCGGGCATGACCGTCGACGGCGAACCCGCTCCGGGAAGATACACCGAGGGCTTCGCCTGGCTCGGCGGCGGCAGGATCGCCTCGGTCCCGGTGCCCGTCGTCGTCTTCGCGCTGCTCGCCGTCGCCGTCTACGTCCTGCTCGACCACACCCGCTGGGGCAGGGCGCTGTACGCCATCGGCGGCAACGCCGAGGCCGCCAGGCTCGCCGGGATCCGCGTCGCCCGCTACCGGGCGCTGGCCTACGCGGTCTCCGGCCTGTGCGCCGCGCTCGGCGGCATCCTGCTGTCGGCCAGGCTCGGCCGCGGCGACGTCGGCGCGGGTGACCCCTACCTGCTGCAGTCGGTCGCCGCCGCCCTCATCGGGTTCGCCGTCCTCGGTGCCAACCGGCCGAACACGCTGGGCACCGTCGTCGGCGCGCTGTTCATCGGCGTGGTGATCAATGGGCTGACCATGCTCAACGCGCCCTACTACGCACAGACCTTCGTTCAGGGCGCGCTGCTGGTCGGCTCGCTCGTGATGAGCTTCGGGCTCGCCCGTGCCGGGCGAAGAGGGAGGACCTTTCAGTGACCGTCAGCACAGCAAAGGACTACGAGCCCTACGAGTCACTGTCCGCGGAGACGGTGCCCGCCTACATCGCGGCCAGGCCCGCGCTGCGCGCCCTGATCGGCTCCGGCGCCGTGACCGCCGTGCGGGAGGTGGGCGACGGCAATCTCAACCTGGTGTTCGTCGTCGAGGGCGGTGAGCGGGGGCTGGTGCTCAAGCAGGCGCTGCCGTACGTGAGAGTCGATCCGACCTGGCCGATGACGCCCGAGCGCAACGGTCGCGAGGTCAGGGCACTGCGCGCGCACAACGCGGTCGCGCCCGGCCTGGTGCCCGAGATCTACGACGCCGACCCCGCCTGGCACGTCGTGGCGATGGAGGACCTGTCGGACCACCGGGTCTGGCGCGGCGCCCTCAACGAGGGGCTCAGACACGAGGGCGTCGCCGCCGACCTCGGCCGTTACGTCGCACGCGTGGGGTTCGGCACCTCGGTCTTCGGGCTTGGCGCCAGGGGGCACAAGGCGGCGGTCGCCGCCTCGACGAACCCCGAGCTGTGCGAGATCACCGAGGACCTCGTCTTCACCGAGCCGTACATCACCCACGAGCACAACCGGATCCCGCCCGCGAACGAGCGCGACGTGGCCGCCTACGTGGGCGACCCCCGGGTGCGCGCCGCGATCGGCACGGCCAAGCTGACGTTCATGACGCACGCGGAGGCGCTCGTCCACGGCGACCTGCACACGGGCTCGGTGCTCGTGCGTGAGGAGCCGCACTCGACCCGCGCGTTCGACGTCGAGTTCGCCTTCTACGGCCCCGTCGGATTCGACCTGGGCGCGCTGTGGGGCAACTACGTGCTGGCCGCCGCCCGTGCCTTCGCGCTCGGCGACGACGGGCACGCCGCCTGGGTGCTCGGCCTCGCGGGTGAGACCTGGCAGGCGTTCGAGGAGGAGTTCACCCGGTTGTGGCCGGACCGCGCCGACCCGCGCGTCGGGGAGCTGGAACCGTACCTGGCCAAGGTGTACGGCGACGCCGTCGCGGTGGCCGCGGCGAAGGCCGCGCGCAGGGTCATCGGCTTCTCCCGCGTGTCCGACATCGAGACGCTGCCCGAGGATCTGCGGGCGGGGGCGGTTCGCGGGGTGCTCGGCGCGGCCAGGCTGCTGCTGGTCGAGGGGAACGGGCCAGGCTTGTTCGAGCGGGTCGGCGGCGTACTGGCCAGCCAAAACCCATAAAATTGGTAGGAAAATATGGTATCTTCCTCGTGATGATCACAAATGTGATCATCGTAAGGAGGGAACCGTGAACGTCGATCTCGGAGCGGAGGGGTTCGGCCACCTCCTCGACTCCGCGAGGCAGGCCCTGCGGGCGGCCGGCGAGCCCGTCCCCGACGTCAGGGGAGAGGGAGAGTCCGCCGGAGGCCTGGTCGGGGCGACCGCGGGCGGCGTCGGCACGCTGGAGTCGCTGCGCATCGACCCGCGCGCGTTGCGGGCGGGCTCGCAGGAGCTGGCCGAGCAGATCGTCGAGGCGGTCAACGCGGCCCTGCTCGACCTGCGGACCAGGGCGGGCGTCGAGCCGTCCGTTCCGGCTCAGGGACCGGCCGAACTGGCGGGAGAGCTGGAAAAGCTGCAGGAGGAGGCGCTGGACAGGTTCGGCGCCTTCACCGACACGATCGGCGACGTCCTCGCCCGCATCGAGGGGCGGAGCAGGTGAGCGCGGGCTTTCCCGAGGTCACCGTAGCGGGCGACGTCCTGCTGAGCTCGGGCTCCGACCTCCGCGCCGTCGCCGAGGAACTGCGCCTCAGGCTCGACCGGCTCACCGCCTCCGCCCAGAGTCTCACCGGCGTCGGCGGCGACGACGACATCAGCGCTCTGATCGGCGAGGGCTACCGGTCGGTGCACGCCATGGCCGTCGAGTCGATCGGCTCCGCCGTCGACGGCCTGTCGCGCCACGGCGACGGCGTCCTGCGGATGCGGACGACCTACGCCGCCGCCGAGCAGGCCGTCGAGCAGGCCGTCGCGAAGGCGGTGTGAGATGGCGCTGGACCTGCCGGAAGGCCTCGCCGGACTGCTCTACGACCTCGGTTACCTCTGGCTACAGGCCAACGAGGACCATATCCACACCCTCTCGGGCGAGTGGACGGCCTTCGGCTTCGACATCGACGCCCTCGCCGAGCGCGCCGCCGCCCTGGTCCGCAGGCTCCTTGAGCACAACGACGGCGCCGCGATCGCCGGGTTCACGGCGGAGTGGACACACCAGGACGCGCCGCACGCCGTGGCCGTCGACGGCGCCCACGGAGCCCAGGTCCTCGCGGCCTGCCTGGCCGTGTGCGCCGTGCTCGTCCTGGCCCTGAAGATCGTGGTCACCGTCCAGCTCACCGTGCTGCTCACGCAGATCGTCCAGGCTCTCAGGGCCGCCCCGCTCACCGGCAACCTCTCCCTGCTGAAGATCCCGGCGTACAAGCAGGTCGCGGACCGCCTGCTCAACCTGTCGTTCAGCCAGGCGGCCAGGGTGCTCCTTGCGTAAGGGCAGGCTCGTCGCGGGTATGGGCGGCGGTCTGTTCGCCAGGGTCGGCCAGCGGTTCCGCCGTGCCAGGAAACCGGAGCCCATCGCCCTCGGAGACGTGCTGCGGGCACCGGGGGCACGCCAGGGGTTCAGCTGGTCGCCGACCTCCGGCACCCGGCCGACCGACGGCTACATGGTCGCCACGACCGGGCACACCGCGCAGTTCCCCGAGCACATCCTCGACGACCCCGACGCCGCGGCGGCGGCGATCGACGACTACCTGATGAGCCACCGCGGCGTGTTCGAGAACGCCCCCGACATGCACCTGGGCGGCTGGGTCGAGGACGGCAAACTGTGGCTGGAACCCTCGCGCAACATCGCCGGCCGCGAGGAGGCCGTGGCGCTGGCCAGGAGCACCGACCAGATCGCCATCTACGATGTGAGAACCGGCGACTACATCCAGACAGGAGGCGCGGGTGGCTTTCTCGAAGCGGGCCCGTAAGGTCCAGACGCGGTTGCCAGAGGGATACTTCGACCTGCCGAAGGAGGAGCGGCTGCGGTGGGCGCGGCAGTTCGCCCTCGACGTGCGCGACGAGCGCGACACCGCGCGTGAAGCCGAGCGCGAGGAGCAGGAAAGCCAGGAGTGACCCCGGCCTCCCGAGGCTCCCAGCCCCGCGGCCCCGCCGGTTTCCGTCCCCGCGGCCCCGCCGGTTTCCGTCCCGGCCAGGGAGCCTGGCTGGGACGGGCTCTCGCGCCGGGCAGGGGAGGCCGCCCTGAGCGGGTTCCGCGGTCCGCTCCGGGAACCGGGGCCGGAGCGGGGTGCCGCGTTCCGGCGGTCAGCGGGTGGCGACGGCGTAGGCGAGCAGCCACTCGACGCACTCGGTGACGTGACGGGCGTGCCCGAGGTCGCGTCCCCAGGTGTACAGGCCGTGACCGGCGACGATCACGGCCGGGGTGCGCGGGGCGTACGCCTCCTCGAAACGGTCCCCGAGCTCGGCCATGTCCTGGCTGTTGGCGATCACCGGCACGACCACCTCGTCGTCGTGCGCCAGCCGTCCGATGCCCTTGAGCATCTCGACGTCGCGCAGCGGCACACCGCCGGGCCAGTGATGACCGGCGACGACGGAGTTGAGGGTGTGGACATGCACGATCGCGTCCGCGCCGGTCAGCGCCGCCACCCGGGCGTGCAGGCCCGCCTCCGCCGAGGGTCTGCGCGGCTCGACGCCCTCGACGTGCACCGCCTCGCCCGCCGGGCCGACGACCGCGACGTCGGCGGCCGTCAGCTCACCCTTGTCCAGTCCACTGGCGGTGACCACGAGCCGCAGCGGATCACGGCCGACGACCTCGGAGATGTTGCCCGAGGTGCCGCGCATCCAGCCGAAGCCGCTGAAACGCGCGGATTCGACCGCGAGCCGGGCACCGGCCTCGAAGACCCGCTCCGAGGTGAGCGTCTGGCCGCCCCCGGACGCACGAAGATCTGGCACGGAGGTTCCTGCCCGAGGTTCGCCGCTCACGCCAGCTCTCCAAAAGACGTGACGACGGGATGGAGGCCGAAGTCGGCGTTCTCGCTCGGCTCGCCGGGGCGGCGCAGGCCCGTGGTGCGCCAGCCCGCGGCGGCGGCGGCGTCCAGCTCGGCGGGGACGTCGGACAGGAAGAGCAGGTCCGTCCCCGAGAGCTCGGCCGCGATGCGGTGGTAGGACGACGCCTCGCGTTTCGGCCCCGCGTTCACCGTGTCGAACCACCGCTCGACCAGGACCGACAGGTCGCCGTCCGGGGTGTGCGCGAACCACGGGCGCTGGGCGGAGACCGAGCCGGAGGAGAACACCGCGAGATGCCTGCCCGCGGTGTGCCAGGCGCGCAGGGCGGGGGCGACGTCAGGGAAGAAGTGCGCGGTCAGCTCACCCGCGGCGAATCCCGCCGCCCAGATCTGACCCTGCAGTGTCTTCAGCGGCGTCGCCTTGACGTCGCGGTCCATCCAGTCGTGCAGCACCTTCACGATCTCGTCCGTCGTGCCGCCGCCGATGTCCTCGACGGCGGCGCGGACCGCCGGGTCGTCGCGGTTGGCGTCGATCCAGGGCCCGAGTCTGGGCCTGGCGAAGGAGTAGAGCCCGACATGGACGGACTCGGTGGAGCTCGTCGTCCCCTCGATGTCGAGCACGGTCCATCCGGTCATCGGGTCAGCACCTCCACGAAGTCGGCGACGAACCTCGCCGAGTCCACCGCGGTGATCACATGCGTGTCGGGGGCGGGCTCGTAGGCGAATGACGGCGGCAGCCCGTCGTGGGTGCGCATCAGCCGCGCCCGCGACAGGAACCCGTCGCTGACCACGTTGACGGGTCCGTCGACGGCGGCCGTCGCGAAGCCCGGGTCGAGCAGGATGCCCGCGGCCAGCGGGTCGTGCAGCGGGATGATCCTGCGGCCCCACTCGTTCTGGTAGAAGTCCAGATACGACTCGAGGATCTCGGTGGCGAAGCGGGCGCGGGGCGTGTCGGTGGCCCGTAGGGCCGCGATCGCCCGCTCGTCGAGGATCGTTGCGGCGGTGACGTTCACGCCGACCATGACGAGCTTCTCGCGGGGCGCGGCGAACACGGCCTTGGCGGCGACCGGGTCGTTGTCGATGTTGGCGTCGACCATCAGCAGCGTTCCTGGCTCGGCGTAGGGGCCGGAGCCGCCCATCAGCACCACGGAGCGATACCTCGTGAACAGGTCGGGGTCCAGTCGCAGCGCGAGCCCAAGGTTGGTCAGCGGTCCCAGCGCGAGCAGGTCCAGCTCACCCGGCCGCTCGTGTGCCAGCCGTACGAGCAGTTCTGCTCCCGACTCGCCGGTCACCTCGGGCAGCGGCCGTTCGTAGCCCCGGTCGCCCAGGCCGTCCTTGCCGTGCACGTAGCCCGCGATGTGCGAGACCCCGGCCAGTGGTTCGGCGGCGCCGCGCGCGATCGGCACGTCCAGGTCGAGCAGCCTGGCGACGTAGCCGATGTTGCGTACGGCGTCCTCCTCGACGCAGTTGCCGAAAACCGACGTGATACCGACGATCTCCGCGTCGGGCCTGCCCGCGAGGTACAGCAGGGTATGGGCATCGTCGATGCCGGTGTCGGTGTCGACGACGATGCGGCGGACCATCAACTCTCCTTGGGATCGTCGGGGGCGGGATAGAGGGGAACAGCGGGGGGGTAATCGGTGGTGAAGTGGTCGGCGACGCGGGAGGGTTCATAGACGCCGTGCTCGGTCACGATGCTGGTCACCAGCCGGGGTGGGGTGGCGTCGAAGGCGGGGTAGTAGCCCGTGACCCCCTCGGCCGCGGTGCGCCGCCCCAGCACGTGCAGTACCTCGTCACCGTCGCGCCGCTCGATCACGACGTCCTCGATCGTCCGCGCTTGCGGGTCGGGTGCGTCGATCAGCGCGTGGTACGGCACGCCGAAGGCGTTCGCGGCCAGCGCGACGCCCAGCGTGCCGACCTTGTTGACCACGTGGCCGTCGAGCGTGACCCGGTCGGCCGCGGTCAGCGCCACGTCGGCGAGTCCTTCGGCCAGCGCCGTGGCCACCATCCCGTCGGTGATCAGAGTCGGCCGATAGCCCATCTCGACGAGCGTGGCCGCGGTGAGCCTGGCGCCCTGCAGGTAGGGGCGGGTCTCGGTGCAGACGAACTCCAGCTGCTTGCCCGACTCCTGCGCGGCCAGGACGGTCGCGACGAGGAAGGCGTCCGCCCAGCAGTGGGTGAGCACCCGCGCGCCGTCGCCGAGCAGGCCTGCCGCGTGTCGGCCCAGAGTGGCGCTGCGCGCCCGGTAGGCGGCGTCGTGCGCGCGGGCCGCCTCCGTCACCGCCTCCGCCAGCTCCTCACCCGAGCTCCACTCCTCATCCACGGCCTCCAGCACTCCCTGTACGGCGTCGCGGATGTGGTTGTTCGTCGGCCGCGTCGCGACGAGCCTGGCACCTGCCCCGCGCAGGTACGCGGCGGCGGCCTCCGGCGGTTCGTGACGGGCCTCGCGGGCGGCGAGGACGAGCCCGGCGGTCGCCGCGAACAGCGGTCCCGAGCTCTGCGTGACCATCTGCTCGATGGCCACCGCCACCTTCTCGCTCGTCGCGCACCGCACCCAGCGCACCTCGAACGGGTAGACGCGCCGATCGAGGATCTCCACCGCGTCACCGGTGATCCTGACGGAGTCGGCCAGGACGGGAACGTCACTCATGAAGCCTCCAGCAAGCGTCGTCGCCCGCGTGCCGCGGCGGCCACGACCAGGGCGAGCAGGGTGATCACATAGGGAGCGGCGTCCGCGGCCTGCTGCGGCAGCCCGAGTCCCTGCAGCCGGAAGCCGAGCGCCTCTGCCGCGCCGAACAACAGGCACGAGGCCAGCACCGGCCACGGCCGCGCGCCGCCCAGCATCACCGCGACGACGGCGACCCAGCCTCTGCCCGCGCTCATACCTTCACTGAACAGCGTCACGTTGCCCAGCGCCAGCTGCGCCCCACCGAGTCCGCACAGCGCGCCCGCGCCGAGCACCACGCCGTGACGGTAGCGGCCGACCTTGAGGCCGAGTGACAGCGCGGCCTCGGGATGCCGGCCGATGCCGCGCAGCCGTAAACCCGAACGGGTGCGCGCGAGCCACCAGGCCGCGGCCGCGACCAGCAGCGGCGCGAGTGGGACCAGCGGAGACTGGGGACCGAGGACCGGCACGTCCAGGCCGAGCCGGGCGAAGGTGGGCAGCCCCCGCAGCTCGGGAGAGGTGTAGGTGCCTCCGACGCCGAGGAGGCCGCGCATCAGGAACGCGGTCAGCCCGAGGGCCAGCAGGTTGACGCCGACCGCGACCACGACCGGGTCGGCGCGGAAGGCGACGGTGGGCACCGACAGCAGGAGTGCGTAGGCGGTGGTCGTGACGACCGCGCCCGCGACGCCCAGCCACGCGTTGCCGGTCAGGTGGCTGAACAGCACCCCGCTGAACGCGCCCCACAGCACCTGGCCCTCGAGCGCCATGTTGAACACCCCCGCCGCCTGGCACAGCAGCCCGCCCAGCGCGGCGAGCACGACGGGCGTGCTCGCGGTCAGCACGGCGGAGACGAAGGCGACGTCGAAGACGCTCATGGGACGGCCTCCCAGGACGGGCCCGCGGATCCGGCGGTGTTCATGGTGTGGCCTTCTCGTGTGGGTTCGCGGGCTCCGCGGCGGTCTTCGGGGTGCGGCGGATCGTTCCGCGGCGGCGCGTGAGGGCGAGCACCGCGACGATCACGATGACCAGCCCCTGCACGATCTGGGTGAGCTGGCTCGGCACGCCCGCCTCGCGCTCCATGCCCTGCCCGCCGACCTGCAGGACCGTCAGCAACGCCGTGGTGATCGGCACCAGCGCGGGCCTGCCGGTCGCCAGCAGCACCGCCGCGATCGCGGTGAACGTGTAGCCGGGCGCGGTCAGCGCGCCGTCCACGAAACGGTACGGCGGGCCGAGCACCGTCAGCCCGCCGACCAGTCCGGCGAAGGCGCCTCCCGCCGCGAGCGTGATGGCGCCCAGCCGCTCGATCCCGACGCCGCCGTACCTCGCGAACTCCCGGTTGGCGCCCGTCGCCCTGATCTCGTAACCGAGCGCGGTTCTGGCGTCGACGTACAGCCAGAGCACAGCCAGCAGTGCGACCACGGGCAGCGCGGGCGTCAGGTAGCCGCTGTCGCCGATCGCGGGCAGGTGGGCGACCGCGGGCAGCACCGGCGTCTGTGCGACGCCCGTCCCCCGCTCGGCCAGCGGGAAGCGCGCCAGATAGGAGGCGAGCGCCACGCCGGGGGTGCTGAGCAGCAGCGTGGTGACGATCACCGGGATACCGAGCCTGGCGCGCAGCGGCGCGGCCAGCCAGGCGAGGAACCCGCCGGTCAGCGCGGCGGCGACCAGCGGAAGCACCACCGCGAGCACCGGCGGCAGCGGCACGAGCAGCGCGATCGCCGCGGCGGCCACCCCGCCGAGGGCGAGCTGGCCGTCACCGCCGAGGTTGAACTCGCCGGTGCGTAGTGGGATCGCGAAGGCCAGCGCCATGCCCAGGGTCGGTACATAGGCCGCGATCGTGTACTCCAGGTTCCCCTCGCCGACCGCGCCCCTGATCAGGGCGGGGTAGGCCAGGGACGGGTCGACGCCCGTGACGAGCATCACGAGGGTGGTCAGCGCGAGCGCCGCGACGAGCGCGAGCACCGGGGCGGCGGCGGCCGCGCGCGGCAGCGCCGTACGGCCCGGCGCGGGACTTCGAGGCGACCGGTCCGTGGTGACGGGCGGTGCGGGCGTGCCGGTCACCCGGTGTCTCCCTCAGTGTTTCCCTCGGTGTCTGCGGTGGCGTCGCCCGCCGCGGCTCCCGTCATCGCGGCGCCGAGCCGGGCGTCGCTCGCCTCGTCCGACGGCAGTTCGGCGACGATCCGGCCCTCGAACATGACGAGGATCCGGTCGGCCAGGGCACGCAGCTCCGGCAGCTCGCTCGACTGCAACAGCACCGCCCCACCCTCGTCGCGGGCCTCGGCGAGCAGCGCGTGGATCCGCTCCTGCGCGCCGACGTCGACCCCCTGCGTCGGCTCCTCGACCACGATGAGGGGTCTGCCGCGCGACAGCTCGCGGGCCAGCACCGCTTTCTGCGCGTTGCCACCGGACAGGCCGGAGATCGGCTCGTCGACCGAGGCCGTGCGGATGCCGAAACGCTTGACGAGCGTCCGCGCCCGCTCCCGCACCGCGGCGCGGGAGAAGCGCGAGCCACGTTGCTCGCCCATGAGCAGGTTGTCGGCCAGTGACATGGTGGGCGCGGTCGCCCTGCCGTGCCGGTCCTCGGGGACGTAGGCGACGCGCGGGTCGCGGCCGCGCCGTACGGGGTGGCCCGCCAGCAGCACGCGACCCTCGTCGGGGGCACGCAGCCCGGTCACGATGTCGAGCAGCTCGCGCTGGCCGCTGCCCGCGACCCCGGCGATTCCCACGATCTCCCCCCGGCGCACGCCGAACGAGACGCCGTCAACCGGCGCGGGCCCCTCGCCGCCGAGCACGCGCAGGTTCTCGACCTCCAGCAGATACGGCTCGCGCGTCACCCCCGGCGCGTCCGGTTCCCGCGCGGTGGGCCCATCGCCGTGCGGCGGGGGGCTCCCGGGGCCGTTTGGCGAGGAGTGCCGCGCCTCGCGGTCGTGCGGAGACGTGTGCCGTGCCTCATGGCCGCGCGGCGGGGTGTGTCGCGGTCCGGGGGCGAGCGAGCGGCCGATCATGGCGACGACCAGCTCCTCCGCCGTCGTCTCCGCGGTGGTGAACCGTCCGGTGACCCGGCCGTGGCGCAGGACCGTGACGCGGTCGCTCGCGGCGAGCACCTCGCCAAGCTTGTGCGTCACCAGGACGACCGAGGCCCCGTTCCCGGTGACGGTGCGCAGCACCTCGAAGAGCTGGGCCGCCTCGCCCGGGGTCAGCACCGCCGTCGGCTCGTCCAGGATGAGCACCCGCGCGTCGCGGTACAGGGCCTTGAGGATCTCCACTCGCTGGCGCACGCCGACGGGCAGCGTGCCGACCCGTGCGACGGGGTCGGCGCGCAGGCCGTACAGCTCGCCGAGCCGTTCCACCTCGCGTCGGGCGGCGACGGTGTCCAGCACGCCACGACGGGTCGGCTCGGCGCCGATCACGACGTTCTCCGTGACGGTCAGCTCGGGGAAGAGCCGGAAGCGCTGGTGGACCATGCCGAGGCCGCCTGCGATGGCGTCGGCGGGGGAGCGCATCCGCAGCCGTACGCCGTCGCGCAGCACGTGACCGGCGTCCGGCTGATGCATGCCATACATCACGGACATCAGGGTGGACTTGCCCGCGCCGTTCTCGCCGACGACAGCATGGATCTCGCCCGCCTCGACCGACAGGTCAATCCCGTCGTTGGCGACGACGTCCCCGAACCTCTTGGTGATGCCGACGAGCTCGACCGCGGGCACGCCTAGCCCGCCAGCGGGTCGGCGACGGCGACCTTGCCCGCCACGATGTCGTCACGGACCTGCTTGACCTTGGCCACGATCTCGGGGCTCGAGGCGACCGTGCACTGGGATGAGGCGAGGTCGTCCCTGAGCGCGTTGACGCCGACGCCGCCCTCGGCCAGGCCGTACACCTTGACACCGCCCGTCTTACCCGCCGCGATGTCCTTGATCGCCGCGGATTCGGCCACGTCCACGTGCTTGAGCGCGTTGTCGATCACGGTTCCCGCGCTCTGCGGGCACTGGTTGATGTCCACGCCGAACGACTTCGCGTGAGCCGTCGCCGCGGCCTCGAACACCCCCTGGTTTCCCCCGGATGCGAAGGCGGCGACGACGTCTGCACCCTGACCGGTGAGTACCTGCGCCTGCGACTTGGCCCTGGCGGGATCGCTGAACGGGGTGTTGCCGCCGACGTAGAGGGTCGTGCCGGTGACTTTGGGGTTCACGGCCTTCGCGCCCGCGATGAACGGGTCGGTCCACCGGTGAATGAAGGGGGAGTCGATCGGGACGACCACGCCGATCTTGCCGCTCTTACTGAGCAGGCCCGCCTCGATGCCCGTTAGATAGGCGGCCTCGTGCTCCTTGAACGAAACACAGGTGAGGTTCGCCGCCTGGTTCTTGGCGCATGAGTCGATCTGGAGGAACTGCTGGTCCGGGTGCTGTTTGGGAACGGTGGCGAACACGTCGTCGAACGAGAAGCTGACGCCCACGATCACGGTCGGCCTGGCCCGCACCGCCGCGTCGACGTTCTGCGCGATGCTGGTCGGGTCCTTGCTCTCGTACAGCTTGAAGGACGCGCCGATCTCCTTGGCCGCCGCCTCCGCGCCCTTGACGCTGAGCTGCAGGAAGCTGTTGGTGCCCGCGGGGTTGGGCGTGATCAGGATGACGGACTTCGCGGCGGGCGCGGAGCCGCCGGTCGTCCCGCCGCCACACGCGGTGAGCGTCAGGGAGAGCACAGCGAGCAGGGCGAGCAGGGAGAGCGTCGGGGTGGTTCGCATGCACAGTCCTTCGTAGCGGTGAACACGTCACCGGGCGGGACCGGTGTCCCGCTCATCTCATGAGCATATCCATTTATTTCCTACCGGAACAGACGGTTATGGATGACCGGGATAGACGTCGACGGGCGCCCGTAAGTGCCCGTGCCCGCCGATGAGGGGGCCGGGGCGGGGAGGCGGCCGTTCTGCCTGGCGCTTAGTGATGGACCGTGGGGTGGGAATCCCCTCGCGAGAGGACGGCGGGCCGGTCCGAATCCCCGCCGGAAATCCCGGCCAAGAAATTGCGACGGTCCCCGGCCCGCTCGTACGAGGCAGGCCGGGGACCGTTGCCCGGAACGCGGGTCAGGCCGCCGTCGGCGTGTTCATCAGCTCGGTGCGGTAGCGGGCGACCGCCGACGGGAGGCCGATCATGACGACACCGACAAGCCTGCCGCCGTCGTGGTAACCGACGACGACCTCCCCGCCGAGGTCGCCCTCGAGCACCCGAATGTCGTCGCCACCGAGCGCGGGAGCGCCGAAGGACTGGATCCGCAAGCCGTACTGGTCACTCCAGAAGGTCGGCAGCGGCGCGAACGGAACCGGGTCGTGCGCGGCGTGACCGAGGTCGGCCAGCAGGCTGGGCACCGCGCGCTTGGCCGTGTCCGTGGGGATGCTCCAGTGCTCGACCCGCCGCGCCACCTCGTCGTAGCGGGGGTTGGGGAAACGGGCCACGTCGCCGACCGCGACCAGGCGTGAGCGTCCCTCGACGCGCAGCGCGTTGTCGCAGAGCACGCCGTCGGACAGGTCGAGGCCGTTGCCGTCGAGCCACTCGGTGTTGGACGCGGAGCCGACGGCCTCCACGACCACGTCGGCCTCGACCACGGTCCCGTCCGACAGCTCGGCGCCGCTCACCCGCCCGGCTCCCGTCCCGGAGCCCCCGGTCTTCGCGGTCTGAGCTGGTTGAGTCGGTTGAGTCGGTTGAGTCGGTTGAGCTGGCTGAGCGGCCTGGGGGCCGTCGCCGAGGAACCGCCTGACCGTACGGCCGAGCAGGAAGCTGACGCCCTCCGCCTCATGGCGGCGCTGGAGCGCGGCACCGAGCTCCGCGCCGAGCGGGCGGAGCATCGGCGCGGCCTCGGGGGCGACGACGGTGACCGGGCAGCCGAGCACGCGGGCGGTCGCCGCGACCTCGCAGCCGATGAACCCGGCGCCGATCACCAGCACCCTGGTCCCCGGTGTGAGTTCCGCGCGGAGCGTCGCCGCGTCCTCCAGCGTCCGCACCACGTGCCGCCCCGCCACCGGGCCGGGCACAGGCAGCCGCCTCGGACGCATCCCGGTCGCCACGACCAGCCCGTCGTAGGCGAGCTCGGTGCCGTCGGCGAGCCGTACGGCCCGCACGGCCAGGTCGGCGGCGGCGATCGGGACGCCGAGCCGCCAGGTCACGTCGGCCACCGCGGGGCGGAGCCTGAAGGCGACCGCCTCATGGGTGACCTCTGAGGCCAGGGCCTCCTTCGACAGCGGCGGCCGGTTGTACGGCAGGTGCGCCTCGTCGCCGACCGCGACGATCTCACCGGTGAAGCCGCCCGCCCGTAGCCGCTCGGCCGCTCGCAGGCCGCCCATGGACGCGCCCGCGATCACGATGCGCTGGCTCATCGCCATCCTCACTTTTCTGGCCGCCTGAGTGGGCCGTGCGGGGAACCGCTCCCGGGGCCGCCCGGGAGCCGTCCTGGAAAGGACCTAGCCCTCGACCGTGATGGCCTGGAGCGGGCACACGTCGGCGGCCTCCTCGACGGCGTCGCGCAGCGCCTCGTCGACGTCGGACTCGTAGACCAGACGGCCGCTGTCGTTGAGCTGGAAGACCTCGGGCGCGGCGAAGACGCACTGCCCGTGGTCCTTGCAGACGTCCATGTCGACGATGACCTTCATTGCATAACTCCTGGTGAATCCGATGAACCTGATGGACGTGGTGAGTCGGCGCCGGGACGCGGAACTCTCAGTCGTCGCCGATCCAGCGATCGCCGTTGATGGGGACGCCGGCGACGGGGGTCATCCGCTTCTCCTGATTGTTTGACTCCAAACAATCTAGAAGGAGTTCGCGACGACGGTCAAGGTGTGACCTGTGACGTTACCTTATCGTTTGGTGCCAAACAAAGATTTTAAGAAGTCTGGAACGTCTTGATACCCGCTGGTCGCAACCGCGTTGCACTTCGTCAGCGGAATGTCCTCGTGTGGGGCGCCCATGCTCAGGGCATCACAAAACTCTCACAGTCGCCCACCTGCGAGAACAGGCTCTTGCGCCATCTTCATTTGAGCACGTACGATCCCGGCCACACGGTTCGTATGGGTACGAACGAAACATGCTTCCGTGCTGTCCCATGCTCCCGTTCTGTCCCAAATGGAAGGTTGCCATGACCGTCAACGAATCGGCAGCCGCCCCGGCCACGTTGTCACGCCGACGCATCGGTGTGCCCGACATCGTGTTCTTCGTGGTCGCCGCGTCCTCCCCCCTGACCGTCGCCGCGGGTGGCACCCCGCAGAACTTCGCCACCACGGGTGTCCTCGGTGTGCCGATGATGTTCCTCGTCCTGGCCGCCGTGCTCGCCCTCTTCTCCGCGGGATACGCGGCGATGAGCCGCCACATCTCCAACGCGGGGGCGTTCTACGCCTACATCACCCACGGTCTGGGGCGTATCCCCGGTGTCGGTGCCGCGTTCGTCGCGCTGGTGGCCTACAACGCCATGCAGGTCGGCCTGTACGGCCTGCTCGGTTTCAGCGCCGCGGGCTTCCTGTCCGCCACCCTGGGCGTCGACCTGCCCTGGTGGGTGGTCTCGCTGGTCTTCCTGGCGATCATCGCCTTCCTCGGCTACCGCCGGATCGACCTCAACGCCAAGGTTCTCGCCGTCCTGCTGGTGTGCGAAAGCCTGCTCGTCCTGGTCTTCGACATCTCCCAGATCTCCTCCGCCCCGCAGGGCCTGTCGCTGGAGCCGTTCAGCTGGGGCGCGCTGACCACGGGGGCGGTGGGGGCCGCCCTCCTGTGGACGATGGCCGCCTTCATGGGCTTCGAGTCCGGGGCGATCTACAGCGAGGAGTGCAGGGATCCACGCAAGACCGTCAGCCGGGCCACCTACATCGCCGTCGCCGTCATCGGCGTCTTCTACGCCTTCACCGCCTGGGCGACCGCGATGGGCGCGGGGGTGGACAACGTCATCGCCGCGTCCCGTGAGCACGGACCGGAGCTGGTCTTCGTGCTCGGCGAGCGCACGCTCGGCTCGACCTTCTCCACACTCGGCCAGATCTTCCTGATCACGGCGGTGTTCGCCGCGACGCTCTCCTTCCACAACGCGGTCGCGCGTTACTTCTTCGCGCTCGGCCGAGAGGGCGTGCTGCCGCCGAAGCTGGGACTCTCGCACCCCCGGCACGGCTCGCCGTACGTGGGATCGGTCAGCCAGACCATTTTCGCGGTCGTCGTCGTGCTCGCCTTCGGGCTGTTCGGCGGAGACCCGATGGGCACGTTGTTCAACTGGTTCACCAACCTGGGCGCGCTGGGCGTGATCCTGCTGCTGGTCGCCACCTCGGTCGCGGTCGTCGGCTTCTTCCGCCGTGAGACGCGTGGTGAGAGCACCTGGAGCAGGGTGGTCGCCCCGGTGCTGTCCGGCCTCGCGCTGCTGGCCGTCCTGTACATCGCGTTCACCAACTTCTCCGCGCTGCTCGGCACTCCGCCCGGTTCCGTGCTCAACTGGGCGATCCCCGCCATCGTGGTGCTGGTCGGCGTCGTCGGCCTCGGCTACGGCGCCTACCTGAAGTCCGCCGACCCCGCGGCGTACGCCCGGATCGGGCAGGGCGCGCCACCGCAGGACTGACCCTCGCACGCGGGCCGGCCGGGCGGTCACACGTGGGCGGGGCCTGTGCCGGACGTGAAGGGTCCGTACGGCGGTCGCGACCGCCGTACGGACCCTTCACGCGTGGCGTTCCAGCCCGCTGCAGGGGGTGCCGCGCTGCCTCCTTCGCGGAGGCGGCCCATGTTTGTTTGGGTCCTTACGATATGCCCTGAGCTGCGGGAAGTCGCAACCAAGGTCAATCCTTTTCTTTCGGCGGAGTCTTGTTCTGGATCGACTTCGGACATATGGTTTGTGTCCAAACGAAATGCGCGCCCAAGCGAAGCGTGCGCCCGGGCGAAGTGTCAGGACGAGCCGAGGAGGCCCAGTGAGCGCGGAGTCCGTGGAACGGACCGTCGAGCACCTGTAACCGCTCCCAGATCACTTTCGGTTTTCCCGAGACCACCCGTGTAGTTCATCCCGAGCATCATTTGGAGGATCCATGCGCCTGGACGACGTCGACCTGGCGGACAACGACAAGTTCCTCGACGGCGAAACCCCGTGGCGCATGTTCGATGTGCTCAGGGCGCAGGCGCCGGTGCACTGGCAGGACGAGGGCGAGTACGGCAGCGGTTTCTGGTCGATCACCCGGCACGCCGACATCGTCGCCGTTGACCGTGACGCGGAGACCTTCACCTCCTCCAAGTTCACGAACCTGGAGGAGGTGGACGACCGTCAGGCCACCATCCGCCGTTCGCTGCTGGAGACCGACGGCCCCCGGCACAGCGTGCTCCGCCGCATCCTGCAGCGCCAGTTCACGCCCCGCGCGATCGCGGGCTACGAGGTCTTCCTGCGCGGCCTGACCGCCAGGACCCTGGACGCCGCGCTGGCCAAGGGCACCTTCGACTTCGTGAAGGAGGTTTCCGCCGACTTCCCGATCAACGTGCTCGCCAAGATGCTGGACGTCCCCCAGGAGGACACCCAGCAGCTGATCGACTGGGGTAACCGGATCATCGGCAACACCGATCCCGACTACGCCGACGTGCTGCTGCACAGCGAGGAGAGCGAGAAGTACCGCGACCTCCCGTTCCGCAGCCCGGCCTCGCTCGAGGTCTTCGAGTACGGCCGCGAGCTGGCCCGCAAGCGCCTCGGCGGCGACGGCACCGACCTGGTCAGCAAGCTGGTCAACGAGCCGACCTCGGACGGGGTGCCGCTCTCCGGCCGCGACTTCGACAACTACTTCCTGCTGCTCGTGGTCGCGGGCAACGAGACCACGCGGCACGCGATCTCGCACTCCATGCTCGCGCTGATCAACAACCCGGGCGAGGCGGAGAAGCTTCGCCAGGACCTGTCGCTCATGCCGGGGGCGGTCGAGGAGTTCCTGCGCTGGGCGTCCCCTGTCTACCACTTCCGCCGTACGGCCACCCGCACCGTTGAGCTCCACGACAAGAAGATCGCCGAAGGCGACAAGGTCGTCATGTGGTTCGCCTCGGGAAACCGGGACGAGCGGGTCTTCGACGACCCCTACCGCTTCGACGTCACCCGGCAGGACAACGACCACATCACCTTCGGCAAGGGCAGCCCGCACTTCTGCCTGGGCAACGCGCTGGCCAGGCTCGAGATGCGGATCATGTTCGAGGAACTGCTGCCCCGCATCTCCGGCATCGAGCTGGCGGGGGAGCCTCGCCGCGTCCGCTCGAACTTCGTCAACGGCATCAAGAACCTGCCCGTCACGGTCACCCTCGCCTGAGCCTGAGCCTGAGCCTGAGCCTGAGCCTGAGCCTGAGCCTGAGCCTGATCCTGATCCTGAGCCTGAGACCGCGACCGGGAAGCACCCAGCGGGGTGCGCGCCGCCCACGGCGCCGCCCCGCCCCGCGTCCCGTCTCGCCGTACCGGCGCGGGGAGTGGGGGCAGGGCGGTGCCGTGGGCGGCGTCCCGGTAGCCGAGACCGGGACGTGCGGCCGGTGCGCCGGACATCGCAGGCGGGGTCAGCGGGTGGGCTCGCGGTGGGGTCAACGGGTGGGATCAGCGGGTGGGGTCGAAGTCTCGCAGCGCGGCGGGCTGCTTTCCCGTGGTGATCTGCTCGGCGAGCATACGCCCGGTGACCGGTCCGTGGGTGAGCCCCCACATGCCGTGCCCGCCCGCGACGAACCTGCCGGGAGCGTGCGTCGCCCCGACGAGAGGCCGCCCGTCGGGGGTGACGGGACGCGGGCCGACCCAGGCGTCGGTGAGCCCGTCCCACGAGACGCCGGTGAGCAGCGGCCTGGCCGAGGCGATGATCGCGTCGATGCGAGCCCGGTCCAGCGGGGCGTCCGGGTCGCGGAACTCCATCGTTCCCGCGACGCGCAACCCGCCCTGGTACGGCGTGCAGGCCACCCGGACGGCGGGCAGGTAGACCGGCCCGGAGACGGGCCGGTCGAGGGGGACGGTGAAGGAGTAGCCGCGCCCCGCGCGCACCGGCACGCGTACTCCCCACGCCGCGCCGAGGTCGTTCAGCCAGGCGCCGGTCGCCAGGACGACGGCGTCCGCCGTGACCGACTCTCCCGCGCCCGACCGGACGGTGAGCCCGCCCGCCTCCTCGTGCACCCCGGTCACCCTGAAGCCGGACCTGATGGTGGCCCCCCTGGCGACGACCGACCCGGCCAGCGACCGGGTGAACTGTCCCGGATCGACGTAGCGCTGCTCGTCCAGCCGGATGCCCGCCCTCACGCGGGAGGAGAGCTGCGGCATCTGCTCGCGGAGGGCGTCGCCGTTCAGCGCGGTGTAGCGGATCTTCAGCCCGGACCGGTCGATGCGCCTGAGCTCGTGCAGGAGCCCGTTGGCCTGCCGTACGTTCTCGAACGCCGCCGTGATCGGAGCCTCGACGGTCGGGGCCTCGACACCGTTCGAGGTCAGCACGTCGAACGCCTCCAGGCACTCCTCGTTGAACGCGAGGTTCGCCTGCACGGCCCGGTTCCACGACCCCCAGGTGCAGTTCACGGCGAACCGGGTGAGGAAGGACCACAGCCTGAGGTCGGGAGTCGCGGGCACGTGCAGCGGGGCGCGGGGGTCGAGCAGGGAACGCAGGCCGTAGCGCAGGATCCCTGGCTCGTTCAGCGGGATCGCCAGCCCCGGCGAGAGCCAGCCCGCGTTGCCCCACGACGCACCCGCGGCGACCCCGTCGCGGTCGACCACGGTGACCTCGACGCCGCGCTCCTGCAGGAACCACGCGGTGGACAGCCCCACCACGCCGGCACCGATCACCACGGCCGTGCGCGGCCCACCATCGACACCCATGATCACTTCTCCGCTCTGACAGCCTTCCGGCGACCTCTGACAGGTCCGGGACGGATCCTGTCGCGCGCGTGACTTGAGCATCGCCGCCGCGACACGGAAACGGTCTGTGCGTCCCGGACAAGCAGTGGCGGTGAGTTTGGCCGAAGCCAACAAAGACCGGTGGCGATCGACGGAGATCGGCAGTTCAGGACCGGCTGGCGGCCAGGGCTATGATCATCGCCAGCCGTTTCTCCGGCAGTTCGAGCCGCAGATCGGTGAGTTCCGCCATCCTCCTGAGCCGGTACCGGATGGTGTTCGGATGGACGCCGAGGCGGCTCGCCGCGACGGCCAGGTCCCCCTGCGCCTCAAGCCAGGCGCGCAGCGTCGCGATGTGGTGGGTGCCGTGCTCCGCGTCGTGCCGGGTCAGGTCGGCGACGGGGCCGCGCGCGGGAACGCGCCCCGCTGAGGCGGCGGCCCGCAGGCGCTGCAGCAGGATCTCGTCCCACGACTCGTCGTAGACGACCGCGGGGGCGCCGCCCTGCCGCGTCGCCCGCAGGGCGAGGCTCTCGTCGGCCTCCTGCCTGCAGGAGGGGAGCTGGGCCGGGTCCGCGGGCCCGCCGACGCCCGCCAGGACGGTGACCTGCCGCGGCAGCACGTTCACGATCGCGGCGAGCCAGTCGAGGGCGGGGGTCACGTCGCTGTCGCAGGGCAGCAGTGTGTACAGGGTGTTGCCGAACAGCGTGCTGCGCCCGGGACGCGACCAGCCGAAACCCGTGGTCGCGCGCTCGAACGCCAGCAGGACCGCGGCGTGCCTCTCCTCCGCGATGTGCGCCTGGAGCGCGATCACCCGGAACCGTCCCCTCGGCAGGCCGAGTCTGGTGATCACGGCGGGGGCGTCCGCCGTGCCCTCCAGCAGCCGGATGACGAGGTCGGACTCCACCTGACGCTCCAGGTCCGCGCTGACCCGGGAGCGCAGCAGGTGCAACGCGACCGCCCGCGCCCCGTCGCCCAGGGCGGTCCTGCGCTCGTCGGGAAGCGGGCGCTCGCACTCGACCCAGATCGATCCGAGCAGCTCGCGTCCCGCGCGGACGGCGACGACCACGCGGCCCCTGAGGCCGTGCGCGGGGGAGGGACCGACGAACAGCGGCTCGTCGGAGGTCGCCAGATGCGCGAAGACGCCTTCGCGCTCGAACAACCGCCGCACGGTGTCCGGCACCCGCCTGCCCAGGATCGTCTCCAGGCGGGCCGGGTCCGCGGTCTGCTGCGAGCCCGAGTAGGCCAGGACACGCGACATCTGGTCCTCGATCGTCACCGCGGAGCCGATCTCCGCGGCGAGCGTGTCCGCGAAGGCGAACAGGTCGGTCGGCCCCCGCCCCGCCTCGGTCTCGCGGCCTTCGAGCACCAGGCCGTAGACCACCCCGGACAGCTGGCTCCAGGACACCTCCGGCTCGACGAGCAGTACGGCGATGCCGCCGTCGACGGCGTCGGCCAGCGCGCTCTCGTCGAACGGCGGACTCCCGCGCACCAGCATCGCGACGGCGCGCGCCGCCCGCGCCAGGCGGACGGCCTCGGCCGCGGAGTCCACACCGACGGAGAGGAACACGTCGCCGGTCGCGGGGCGCGTGTCGGTCGGGTCGTGCACGACCACGCTGCGCAGTTCGACGTCCCGGGACGCCGGAGCGCAGCACAGCCGGGCCCCATAGCCGCCGAGGACGTTGACCAGCCGGTCCAGTCTCAGCATCCGCCGCGCCCGCTCGTTTTCACGGAGCCGCCGGTGCGGGGGGCGTCGATGCGGGATGTGGTGGTGTGGGGTGCCTCACCGTGGGGACTCCACTCGCGGGGCAGCGTCCCCGGGCGGATGACGGTTTCCTGCTGCCCCTCGCTGGGATCGGTCCGTTCCACACCCACGATTGTCCTCCGCCCGCGCGGGTCCGCCCGACGGCGGTCCCGAGGCATGCCGCCGGGCGTCTCGGGAGCGGGCCGGAACAGCTCACGCTCCCGTCGTGACCGCCTGTCAGGGCGTCATGCCTCTGCGAGCTCCAGGTCGGTGGTTATCTCGACGCAGCCGCTGATGGTGCGGGCGATGGGGCAGTGCCGGGTGTGCCGGTCGTGCGCGCGGGCCACCTCTGCCGGATTCACGTCCTCCGCGAGGCGCACCCGGTAGCGGACGTGGATCGCGGCGATGCGCAGCACCCCGCCGTCCTTCACGATCGTTCCCTCGCCCTCGGCCGTCAGCGCGCCGTCGGTGGTCGGCTGGCCCAGCTTGGCGAGCATGCCGGACAGGGTTCCGGTCAGGCATGCCGTCGTCGCCCCCACGACGTAGTCGAGGGTGGTGGCGTGCGGTTCGATGGTGTCCAGCGGGACCCCGTAGTGCTCGGCCACCGGTCCGTGCATGCCCATCGGCACCGGTCCGCCGTCCACGGGTACGGTGACCAGCTTGGTCCGCCCCGCGGCGGCCTCGACGGTCACTCGTGACACCTCGACGACGGTGTTGTTGTCGATCATTTTGCTCCTTGGTCGAGTGCGGCTGGTGAGTCGTGTGCGGTCAGTGAGCCGTCGCGGGCACATCGCTCAGCAGGGTGCCGAACACCACGGGGTCGCCGTCGCCGTCCAGCGGTGCCACGGCCGCCACGTAGCAGTCGGGACGCACCAGATAGAGGAGGTCACGCTCGCCGGAGTAGACGTCCCACATCTCCTCGGACGGGACGGTGAGCACGTCGATTCCGGCAGGGGGTGTCGCGGCGCCGTGCGTCAGGACGGAGCGCCTGACCCACGCCGGTGCCGTCGTGGCGGCGAGCCTGTCCACCAGCTCGGCGGTGAGACCGCCTGCTCCCGGCACCGCGAGCAGGGTGAGCTCACCGGCCAGAGCGGCGCGCAACGTGCTCTCCGCACCCGCACCCGCACCCGCACCCGCACCCGCACCCGCACCCGCGTGCGCGCAGCGCAGGTCGGGCAGGGGCGTACCGGGCTGCACGCGGGGCGTCGTCCCCAGGGCGGTCGCGGGCACGGTCAGTGCCGAGTCACTGTAGGGGAAGGGCTCGTAGAGTTTGCCGCTGTCGACCCGGTGAGCCTGGGCGCTGTCTGCGGCGGCCGCGGCCAGCGCCGCGTCGCGCGCCTGGCGCCCCGTGTCGGCGTCGGGGGTCATGAACCGCATGGACGCGCCGGTCAGCTCCAGGTGATGGTCGGCGGCGGCGGCCCGCTCGGTGTGATAGCTGTCCAGGAGCGAGGCCTCGGCCCGGCCGGTGAGCACGAAGCCCAGCTTCCACGCCAGGTTCTCCGCGTCCTCCATGCCGCTGTTCATGCCGCGGGCGCCGAACGGTGAGACCACGTGCGCCGCGTCGCCCACGAGGAAGATCCGTCCCCGCCGGAACTCGGAGGCGCGGCGCTGCTGGAAGGTGTAGGCGTTGCTGCGGATCACCCGCACCGGATGGTCGCCGATCACCGTGTGAACGCGTGCCTCGACACGTGTGGGCTCGGTCTCCACGTCCGCGTCGAGGTCGAAGGGGATCTGCCAGTCCAGTCGCCACACGTTCCGCATGACGCCGTGCATGAGCACGATCCCCTCGGGGTGGAAGGGCGGGTTGAACCACAGGCGGCGTTCCCGCTCGAACGGCAGGTCCGCCTCGAAGTCGGCGACGAGGAAGCGTCCCTCGGTCTGCCAGCCGTCGAAGGTGATCCCGAGCTGCCGCCGGATGCCGCTGCCGATGCCGTCGGCCGCGACGAGGTAGTCGCCCGTGTAGGTCTCCGGGCCCTGCGGCCCCGTGACGCTCAGACGCACCCCGGAGTCGTCCTGTTCGACCTCGCCCGCCGTACGGCCCAGCCTGAGGTCCACCAGCCCGGTGGCCATCGCGGCCTCGTACAGGAGCTCCTCGATGCGGAACTGCGGGAAGTTGACGAACGGCGGGTAGATCTCCTCGCCCCGCGTCGGCCACCTCAGCTGGAGGATCTCCCGGTCGCCGTAGTAGGTGCGCCCGAGCGACCAGCTCACGCCATCTCGGATGATCTCCTCGGCCACCCCCAGACGGTCGTAGAGCGCCAGGATGTCACGTTGCACGGTCACCGCCCGTGACTGTCGGCAGCTCGGATCGTCACGGCGCTCCAGCACCACGGAACTCACGTTCTGCCGTGCCAGCAGGAGCGCGGTGGCCATGCCCACCGGACCGGCGCCCACGATCACCACGTGGCCCGGAGAACCCGTATTCCCAGGGACAGCCATCGCCACCTCCATTTAACCGATATACGGTCATCATCACCGTCTATAGGTCATAGGGTGCCCTGCCGGCCGCCGGACTGCAAGGGGTGGAGGGGATGAAAGGGACGGTGTGCTTGCTTTGGGTGCACCGGGGAGCGGGGTGCGCGATCATGGAGGCGCGCGGACGGCCGTATTGGCATTGGCGGGCGTGAAGGGCGATAATCGATCGCATACGCCGATTTTTGACTGGCGGTCAGAAAGTGCGCCGCCCTGTCTCTGGGGAGTGACACCGTGGCCGAGGAAGCAGCAAAACCGGGTGAGATCGCTCAGACTCTCGACCGTGGTTTGCGCCTGCTCGAAATCCTGGCGGAAGCGGACGCGGACGAGGGGTTGTCGCCGACCGAGGCCGCGGCCAGGCTCGGCGTGCACCGCTCCATCGCGGCGCGGTTGCTGGTGACCCTGCTGCGCAGGGGATTCGTCCGCCGTAACCGTGAGGGGCGCTACCTGCTCGGCATGGGGCTGTTCAGCCTGGCCCGCCATGTCTCACAGAACCTCCTGGTGGTCGCGGGGCCGCTGCTGACCGAGATCGCGGAGCGGCTCGACGCCACCGCCGTCATGCACGTCGCCGACGGGGACGGCGCGGTCACCCTGGCCTCCGTTGAGCCCAAGCGAGCCAGTTTCCACATCGGCCTGCGCACCGGCTCGCGACACCCGCTGGGCACCGCCGCCACCGGCATCGCCATCCTGGCCGGTCGTCCCCCGGTGCAGGGGGAGGACGACAAGGTCGTTCAGGGTCGCCGTCAGGGCTACGTCGTGACCACCGGTGAGCTGGTTCCGAACTTCACCGGGATCGCCGCACCGATCCTGGTCAACGGCTGGTGTGACGCCAGTGTCGGTGTGGTGATCCCCAAGGAGCGCAAGCACGACGAGAAGTCCCTCGCCCGCGAAGTGATCGCCCTGGCGAACGGTATCGCCCTCGCGCTGACCTGAGACAAGGCGTCGCTGGCCTGAGACAAGGCGCCAGAGAAGAAGGCCCCGGAGCCCGTCGGCTCCGGGGCCTTCTTTGTGCTGGGGGACCCCGACGACGTTGACAAGCCCCAAAGGGTGCGCGAGGATCGCCGATATACGGTCTATGCAACCGATAATAGAACTCACGCTTGGAGCGGCGATGGTCTACTACAGACGCCTCGGCGAGGTTCCCCGAAAGCGGCACTCCCAGTTCCGAGGCGCGGACGGCGAGCTCTACCACGAGGAGATGCAGGGGGAGGAGGGGTTCAGCTGGACTCAGTCGTTCCTCTACCACCGCAACCTTCCGACCGTCATCACGGCCGCGGACAGCTACCCGGACGGCGCGGTTGCCCTGCATGCCAACGACCCGCTGCTGCCCAGGCACTTCCGGACGCACGACCTCAAGCGGGGCGGGGACCCGGTCCTGGGCCGCCAGGTGCTGATGGGCAACTCCGATGTGACCATCTCCTACGTCGCGGCCGACGGTGACAGCCCGCTCTACCGCAACGCGGTGGGCGACGAGCTGGTCTACGTGGAGGCGGGCACCGCCGTACTGGAGTCCCCCTTCGGCAGGCTGGAGGTCGGCGAGGGCGACTATGTGGTGATCCCGACCTCGACCACCCACCGTTGGGCGCAGGTCGATGACGAGCTTCGGCTGTTCGTGGTGACCGCCAGCGGGGGAGGCCACATCCGGCCGCCCAAGCGGTTCATGTCGCCCTTCGGGCAGTTCCTCGACGGCTCGCCGTACAACGAGCGCGACATCCGCGGCCCCGAGGAGCTGACGTCGGCGGAGGGACCCGCAGAGGTCTTCGTACGGCACCGCCGAGGCGTCACCCGCTACGCCTACGCCTACCACCCCTTCGACGTGGTCGGCTGGGACGGCTACAACTATCCCTACGCCTTCTCCATCCGCGACTACACCCCCTCGACCGGCGCGCTGCACCTGCCGCCGCCCACCTACGTCACCTTCGAGGGGCCGGGCTTCGTCATCTGCTCCTTCGTTCCCCGGCTGTTCGACTATCACCCCGGGGCCGTCAAGGTGCCCTACAACCACGCCAACGTGGACTCGGACGAGGTCCTGTTCTACTGCGGCGGTGACTTTATGAGCAGGGCGGGCACGGGTGTCGGGATGGGGTCCATATCCCTGCACCCCGCGGGTTACATCCACGGCCCGCAGCCCGGCAGCGCGGAGAAGAGCCTGTCGGCCACCCGCACCGAGGAGTACGCCGTCATGGTCGACACCTTCAGGCCGCTGGACCTCGGTCCGGGCGCGGAGGAGGCGGAGGATCCGGACTATCCGTGGTCCTGGGCCCGCGGTGTCGGCATCGGCATCTGAGCGACCCCCGCACGCTTTCAGGCCCTGTGGCTTTTTGCGCCACAGGGCCTTTCGCGCTGAAGGCCTCCGACTGGGACGGGTTTAGTCGGAGGCCTTCAGTCGAGGCAGCGCTTCAGCAGGGCTTCAGGCTTCAGCGGGGGGTGGACGCGGCCCGGCCCCCCAGTGCCCGGCGCGCGCGGCGGGCCACCTCCGCCAGCCCCTTGGGCTCGTAGAAGAGGATGGCGACCACCAGCGTGCCGTAGAGGATCTGGGCGACGTAGGCGGGGCCGAAGTCCGAGGTCGCGCTCATTCCCGGCACCAGGTCGCTGTAGCGCTGCAGCAGCAGGGGCAGCGACGAGACGAACACCGCGCCCGCGACGGCGCCCGCCACGGAGGCCTGGCCGCCGATCACCACCATCGCCAGATATTCCAGGGACAGCATCAGGTCCCAGTATTCCGGGACCACCCGCTGGAACAGCAGGGCGAGCAGTACCCCGGCGATCCCGGCGTACACGCTGGACAGTGTGAAGGCGACAGATCTGTAATGCGCCACCCGCACGCCGAGTGCCGCGGCGTGCACCTCTCCGTCGCGGATCGCCGCGAACGCCCGTCCCACCCTGCTGCGCAGTACCAGTACGGCGAAGACCGTGGCCAGGATCAGGACGATCAGCGCGGTGTACCACATGCGCTCCGCCTGACGCAGCGGCACGCCGAACAGCGACAGTCCGGGCTCCGACCCCAGGACCTGGAACGCTCCCACCGTCAGCGGTGGCACCTCGCGGCCGTTGTAGCCGCCGGTGAGCGGCTCGGCCGTGAACAGTACGTGCTGGCCGATGAACACCAGCGCCAGCGAGGCCACTCCCAGGTAGATGCCCTTGAGGCGCCCGGCGAGAGGGCTGAAGGCCAGCCCGGCGAGCCCGGCGAGCACGACGGCGATCACTGCGGCGGGCAGCGTCGGCAGTCCCAGGCCCCAGGTGCTCTCCGACGCGGGAGAGGCCAGCCAGATGTAGCCGTACGCCCCGACCGCCAGGAAGAACGAGTGGGCGAGCGAGAGCTGGCCGACCCGCCCGAGCAGGATCATCAGGCCGATGGCGCCCACCGCCGCGGCGAACGCGAAGGCGCCGAGGTTGAGCCAGAAACGGTCGGCGTAGAGCGGGATCGCGAACAGGATCACACCCGCGCCGAGCGCCGCGACAGGTCGCCGCCACCGGGCGCCCGGTGCCGGACCGGCCCCGCCCTTCACGGCGGAGCCGGGGACGGAGGGCACAGAGGGACCGGACGCGACGGTACCGGACGGGCTGAGGCCGGACACGGTCGTGCCGGACAGGTTGAGGTCAGACACGGACCGCCTCCCTGTGCCCGAACAGACCGGAGGGCCGTGCCAGCAGTACCACCAGCATCAGCACGTACGGCGCCGCGTCCTCGAAGCCCCGCCCGAGGAAGGCCAGCTGCTCCGCGTAACCCCGCACCAGCACCTCGCTGAGCCCGACCAGCAACCCGCCGGCGATGGCGCCCGCGGTCGAGTCCAGGCCGCCGATGATGGCGGCGGGCAGCGCGCGCAGGGCGACCGCCTCGACCGAGGTGTCCAGGCCCGGGCTGGGGTAGGCCACGAGGAACAGCCCCGCGCACACGGCCAGAGCACCCGCGATGCCCCAGGCGGTCGCCGAGACCCGGCCCAGCCTGATGCCCATCAACGACGCGGTCTCCGGGTCCTCCGCCGTGGCCCGCATCGCCACACCGAAGTCACTGCGGTGCAACCACAACTGGAAGAGCACCAGGAGCAGAACACCGATGACCAGCGCGGCGATGCGCGCCTCCGCGACACCGATGCCGAGGAACCTGGTGACGTCGTTCCCCCAGGGATCCCCCGTGGTGAGGATCTGCGAGCCGATGCGCCGGTCGGTCTCGGTCACCAGCACGATGTCCAGGCCGATGGTCATGATGCTCGCGGCGACCACGGCGTTGGTCTTCCTGAACCTGCTGATCAGCACGCGATCGATCAGCACCGCCAGCGCGGCGGTGACCGCGACGCCCAGCGAGAGTGCCAGCCAGAACGGCAGGCCGTGCAGGCTGTGGGCGCTGGCGACCACGTATGTGCCCAGCATCAGCAGGCTCGGCTGGGCGAAGTTGACCACTGAGGAGGATTTGTAGACGACGACGATGCCGAGCGCGACCAGCGCGTAAACGGCACCGATCGACCCGCCCTCCACCAGCATCGAGAACAGATATGTCATGGATACCGGCTCCTAGGGTTTCGGCGGCTCTGGTGAGAAGGCTTCGGGCGCTGGGGCCTCGAGCGCGGGAGAGGGCCGGGCCCGCGACCGGGAACGTTCCTTCTCGGCCGCACCGGCACGGCCGAGATAGGCGGCGATCACCCGGTCGTCGGTCGAAACCCGTTCCGGTGGCCCGGTCAGGACGACCTGCCCGAAGTCGAGGACGGTCACCTGCTCGGCGATGCCCATCACCAATCCCATGTCGTGTTCGACGAGCAGCACCGTGACGGCCTGCTCGGCGGCGATGCGGCGGATGGTGTCGCGGATGGCGACCTTCTCGTGGGTGTGCATGCCGGCCGCGGGCTCGTCCAGGAGCAGCAGCCGGGGCTCCGTGGCCAGTGCCCGCGCGATGTCGACCCGTTTGGCCTCGCCGTAGGGCAGCTCGGCCGCGGGCAGCGGGAGAAGGTGGTCGACTCCGAGGAACTCGGCCACGGCGCGTACCTTGGCGCGTGACTCCCGTTCCGAGCGCCTGACGTGGGGGAGTCGCAGCCCCGCCCCGAGCACGCCGCCGCGCCCGAGGCGGTGCCTGCCGAGCAGGAGGTTCTCCTCCACGGTGAGCCCGGCGAACATCGAGCCGTTCTGGAAGGCTCGGCCGACGCCGAGCGCCGCCACCCGATGCGGCGCCCGGCCCACCAGTTCCTCGCCGTCGACCAGCACGCTGCCCCGCGCCGGTCGGTAGATACCGGACAGCACGTTGAACAGGGAGGACTTTCCCGCTCCGTTCGGGCCGATGACCGCGTGGATGGAACCGGGCTCGGCGGTGAAGGCGACGGCGTCCAGTGCCACCACGCCGTCGAACCGTACTGTGATGTCGCGCACCTGGAGCCGCGCTCCCCGAACCGTCATGGAGCATCTCCTCTCATGGGTCCGGCATTGGATGCGGTGTGCTCGGCGTACACCTCGCCCGGCCCGGCACCGGCCTCCGGTCGAGGTGCGCCGCCGGGGTCCTGTTCCGCCTCTCCGCCCAGATACAGGCGGCGGACCCGGTCGTCGCCGCGCAACCGGGCGGCGGGGCCCGCCATCGCGACCTCGCCGACGGCGAGGACGTAGGCGTAGTCGGCCAGTTCCAGTGCCACCGCCGCGTTCTGCTCGACGATGAGCATCGCGGTTCCCTGACGGTGGATCTCACGGAGGAGATCCACGATCCGATCGATGATCTTCGGGGCGAGGCCCAGGGACGGCTCGTCGAGCAGAAGCAGCCGAGGCTCCGCCATCAGTGCCCGTCCGATGGCGAGCATCTGCTGCTCGCCACCGGACAGCAGGCCCGCGGTCCGTCCGCGCCGCTCGCCGAGCACGGGGAACAGGCCGTAGACCCGGTCCAGGTCACCGTCGCGCTTTCCCTTCCTGCCGTAGCGCCCGACGCGAAGGTTCTCCTCCACGGTGAGCCGCTGGAATATCCGGCGTCCCTCCGGCACCTGGACGATGCCGGACTTCACCCGCCGCTCGGCTCCCAGCCCGTCCACGCGCGCGTCGTCGAACCAGATCTCGCCGCCGGTCATCCGGCCCGCCTGGCGGGCCAGGACACCCGAGATGGCGCGCAGCAATGTGGACTTTCCCGCGCCGTTGCTGCCGAGCACCGCGACGATGCCGCCGGGGCGGACGTCCACGCTGACGTCGCGCAGCGCGGTCACGGCGTCCCCGTAACGCACCGCGACGTGGCGCACCGACAGCAGGCGGTCGCCTGAACGGACTTCGGTCATCGCGCGAGGAACGTCTTCGCGTCGGCGCCGGTGTAGCCGCTCTCCACCAGCTTCAGGCCGCCCTCGGCGTCCTTGGCGGGCTTCATGACGAAGGTCTGGGCAGACGGTGAGAGGCCGGGCTTGGAGAAGTCCAGCGGCACCGTGGTCTGCTCGGTGTCGTAGCTTCCCTTCTGGCGGAATGCCTTGGACAGGCCCGCGCGGGTCAGGTCCTTGTTGGCGCACGCCTGGGTGATGGCCTGGTCCATCACGCTGGCCGCGCCGTACCCCAGCGTCGTCCAGAGGCTCGGAGTGATGGAGGAGGTGCCCGCCTTGGCGTACAGCTCGCGCACCTTGGCCGGTCCGGTGCCCTCACCGGAGAACGGGGCCACGGAGCTGACCACGAGCATGCGCTCCTCCATGGCCTTGCCCGCGGCGGTGGACAGCGATTCGGGGGAGAAGCCCGGCGACGCGACCACGATGGGCACGTGCAGCCCCTCCACGTCGGCGACCGCGACCGCCGAGGAGACCTGGCGTCCCGCCGCGCTGAGGAACAGCGCCTTGACCCCGGCGTCGCGCATCTGCTTCACCTGCCCGGACAGGTCGCTGACACTGGGGTCGATCTGCTGGCTGACCACCGTCATGCCGTGGGCCTCGGCCGCGAAGGTCGCGCCCTTCAGGCCGGGCTCGCCATAGTCGCCCTTGAGGTAGATGTAACCGATCTTGTCGCCCTTGGCCAGCTTCTTCTGGTCGATCAGGTAGTCGACCGCGTTGACCATCTCGATGTCGTAGGTGGTGCCGGGGATGACGATGGACGCGCTGTCGCGCAGGCTCGGTGACCAGCCCATCGACACCGCGAGCATGCCGTCCTGCTCCAGTTTCGGCAGCACCGCGAGCGTGGTCGGCGAACCGACGGTGATCTGCAGGGCCAGCACCTGCTCGGACATGTCCGAGTACAGCGAGACCGCCTTCTGCGGGTCGTAGCTGTGGTCGCGGGTGACCAGCTTGACCTTGCGGCCTTCGCAGACCCCTCCGGCCGCGTTCTTGGCGTCCCAGTAGAGCTGTACGCCCAGGTTCTGCTGCTTGTCGATGGCGGCGAACGGTCCGGTGATGTCGGTCAGAATGCCGAGGTTGATGGCCGTGTCGTCGACCCCGGGGCCGGTGGCCAGGCCGCCGGAGGCACCCGTTGCGGCTTCTTCCGTCTTGGTCGAACAGGCGCCGAGGGTGGTGAGCGTCAGGGTCGCCGCGCCCAGAGCGGCGGCGAGGCGGGTCTTGTGGGAGGGCATACATCCCCTTTCGTGCCGGTGCGGGGTGCGCGTCCATTGGGCGCACGCGGCCCGGGCAGTAGAGGTCACGTCGACTGTGGGGGATCGGGGCGGAACACGACGGCGAAGAGAGAGTATCGATAACCGATATTCGGTTATGCAGTGCGACTATCGTGCTTTGGGCCATCTGGCCTGTCAAGAGGCGGTACAAACGGCAACCGGAATGATGCGGGGCGGTGAACCGTTCGGTTCACCGCCCCGAGGGGCCCGCGGATCCGGGGCGAGGGCTCAGGCGGTGTTTCCCCCGATGTCCCGCACGGCCCGGAGCGCCTCGGAGGGCTCCATCCGGGTGCGGTAGTTCATCGACACGTATCGGGCGCGTACGACGCCCCCGGAGTCGATGACGAAGGTCGCGGGCACCGGCAGGCTCCATCGCCCGTCGGGCTGCTGCCTGGCGAGCGAGGCGACGGTCTCGTCGAGGAGGTGGGGTTTGACCTCCGGGGGCAGCTCGAAGCGGATCCGGAAGGCGCTCAGGGCCTCCTGGTCGACGTCGGACAGCACGTCGTAGGCGAGATTGTGCTTCTGCTGCATCGACAGCGCGTCGTCGGGAACCTGGGGGCTCACGGCGATCAGGCGTGCTCCCGCCGCCTGGAAGTCCGGCAGCGCCCTCTGATAGGCCGCCAGTTCCAGGTTGCAGTACGGGCACCAGGACCCGCGGTAGAAGATCAGTACGACGGGTCCCTCCGCGAGCCGTTCCGAGAGCCTGACCTTCTCTCCCACCGCGTTGGGCAGGACGAAGTCGGGCGCACTCTCCCCGATCTCGATGCCGGGAACCAGGCCCGCGGCCTCGATCTCGGCGAACGCCTCGTTGATGGCCTGTTTGGCCTCCTCTGGCCGCTGCACCGACGCGGCCTTGGCCGCGAGGATCTCGTTGAGCGAGGGCAACTGTGACTCGGTAGCCATGCTACCTCCGTAACCGATAGTCGGTTGTTGTGTTCGTATTTTGCGCTATCCCGCAGACGCATCGTCGGAACCGACCGGGGCCGCTGTCAAGGCCGGTCGCGAAATCGGCGGCCGGGGGGAGGGGTGTGCGCCGGGGGAGTGCGCTACAGTGAGCAAAATTCGATAAATGGTTACGGCAACCGTTAATCGGTGACTCGCCGCGAAGCCTCCGTGCCCCGCCCGGACTCCGGGCCGATGCCCTCTGCCAGGCGAAACGCGACGATTCACGAAGTGGAAGGAACGATTAGGACATGGGTGAGCGGGAACTCCTCACGGTTCCGATAGGGACAGCGGCCGTGGCCTCAGAGGTCTACTCCGGGGTGGCGAGGATGGCGGGCGTGCTGTGGTGCTCCCGGGTGCGGGCCAACCCCGGCAGACTGGCCGACGTGGCGGTCGTGGTGCTCCACCCGTCGTCGAACTTCCTCGGCCACTACGCGCTGGACGCCTGGGCCGCGCGCGGGGTGGACGCCGTCGCCATGACGACTCGCTACCTCGGCAACGACTCGGTCCTGCTGCTGGAGAACTGCGTGCTGGACATCGCCTCCGTCGTCGCCCATCTCCGAGGGGAGGGGTACCGGCGGGTGGTGCTGGTCGGCAACTCGGGCGGCGGGGGCCTGGTGGCGCTCTACCAGGAGCAGGCGCGCAACCCCACCATCACCTCCTCCCCGTACGGCGGCGGCCCCGACCTGACGAAGGCGTACCTGCCGCCCGCGGACGCGCTGGTGATGCTGATGGCCCATCCCGGCAGGGCCAACCTGCTGGTCGAGTGGCTCGACCCCGCGGTGCGCGACGAGGACGACCCGTTCGACCGCGACGCCGAGCTGGACATGTTCGATCCCCGCAACGGTCCGCCGTACGACGCCGACTGGCTGGCCCGCTACCGGCGGGCGCAGCGCGACCGCAACGAGCGGATCACCGACCGGGTCGTCGCCAGGCTGGAGCTGCTGGCCGAGCAGACCGGGGGCAGGGTCACCGACCTGCCGCTGACGGTGCACGCCACCTGCGCGGACCCCCGTAACACGGACCTGTCCATCGATCCGTCCGACAGGGCGCGGGGCACGCTGTGGGGCGAACCCCACACCGCCAACCTGCAGCCGACCACGCTCGGACACCTGACCAGCCTGCGTTCGTGGCTGTCACAGTGGTCCATCCGCACCTCCAACGGGGACGGCCCGGCCAGGCTGGCCACGGTCGACGTGCCGGTTCACGTCATCTACGGCACCGCGGACCAGGCGTGTTTCCCCTCCCACGCCCGCCAGCTCTACGACGCGGTGCCGCACGAGAACAAGGCCCTCACCCCCGTCGAAGGCGGCCGCCACTATCTCAACGGCCAGCCCGAGCTGACCGAGATCATGGCGGACGCCCTGATCGGCTGGACGGAGAAGGTGCTGTGAGCCGTCCACGTATCGCCGACCTGAGCACGACCTGGGCACGGATCCCGCTGGGCGCGGGCCGCGGAGGCTCGGGCGCGACCCAGGTGGATCTGCTGCACGTCACCGTCTCCGACGACGAGGGCGCGACGGGCACCGGCTTCACCTACGCGCTGACCGGTGGCGCCGAGGGCCTCTACGCCCTGCTCACCGGTCTTGTCAGGGACAGGGCCGTGGGCGCCCCGCTCGACGAGTGGCCCAGGCGCTGGCACGAGATCGCCGCCGCGACCCGCCGCCTGGGACGGGGCATGGCGCTGCCCGCCCTGTCCGCGGCCGACATCGGGGTCTGGGACCTGCGCGCCCGCCGTGCCGGGCTGCCGCTGTACCGGTTCATCGGCGCGCACACCGACGTCGTGCCCGTCTACGGCAGCGGCAGGTCGACCCACCAGATGACGGTCGACGAACTGGTCGAGGGCTCGCGACTGTACCTGGCCGAGGGATACGACGCGGTCAAGCTGCGGGTCGGCGCCCGCAGGGCGGAGGAGGACGTGGCCCGGGTGCGGGCGGTCCGCGAGGCGCTTGGAGACAGCGTGCGGATCATGGTCGACTGCAACGAGAGGCTCGACCTGCCGACCGCGCTCTGGCTCGCCCGCAGGCTGGAGGAGCTGTCGGTCTTCTGGATGGAGGAGCCGTTGCCCTCCGACGACCTGGCCGGTCACGCGCGGCTCGCCGCCCAGACGAGCGTTCCCGTCGCGGTGGGCGAGCACCTGCACGGACGGTTCGAGTTCGCCGACTACCTGCGCGCGGGGGCGGCGGCCGTTCTGCAGCCCGACGTGCCCCTGGTCGGCGGCGTCACCGAGTGGCTTCGGATCAGCGCGGTCGCCGAGGTCTTCGGAGCCGTGCTCACCCCGCACTTCCTGCCCGAGCTCCACGTTCACCTGGCGGCCGCGGTGCCCAACTGCGCCTACATTGAGCACTTCCCGCTCATCGACGACGTGCTCACCGAGACCCTGACCGTTGACGGCGGTGTCGCGACCCCGCCGGACCGGCCAGGCCACGGCATGGCGTGGGACGCCGACGCCCTGGACGGATTCCGCAAAGCCTGACACCCGCACCGACGAGACCGGCGTTTTCCGAGAACGATCACGAACAAGAGGAGCACACCGTGGCCAAGCCATTCGCCTCGACCAGCGACACGGCGGAGAAGACAGAGACCCTGGAAGTCCTCGCCGACGGCGTCTACGCGCTCACCACCGGCGGAGACCCGAATGTGGGCGCGATCGAGGGCGAGGACTTCCTCGTCTGTTTCGAGGCCCGGGCCACGCCGGTGATGGCCAGGCGCTGGTTGGATCAGCTGCGTGAGCACACCGACAAGCCGGTGCGCTACCTGGTCCTGTCGCACTATCACGCGGTCCGGGTGCTGGGAGCCGCGGGTTTCGAGGCGCAGGAGATCATCACCCACACCGAGACCAAGCGGCTCATCGCGGAGCGAGGCCAGCAGGACTGGGCCGTGGAGCTCGGCCGGATGCCCCGGCTCTTCGCCGGTCAGGAGAGCATCCCCGGGCTCACCTGGCCCACGCTGACCTTCGACGACCACATGTCGATCGAGCTGGGCGGTGACAGGGGAACGGTCGAGCTGGCCTGGACGGGCAGGGCCCACACCTCGGGCGACATCTACGCCTACGTTCCCAAGTCCAAGGTGTTCTTCGCCGGTGACCTGGTGGAGAACGGCTCGGCGGTCTACACCGGTGACGCCTACCACCGGGAGTGGATGACCACCACGCTCGACCGCGTCAAAACGCTCGACATCGAGATCCTGGTCGGCGGGCGCGGTGAGATCGCGCACGGCAGGGAGGCCTCGTTGCGCGCCATCGAGCTCACCCGTGAGTTTCTCACCACGCTGATGACGGCGGTCGAGAAGGTCAAGTCGGCCGGTGGCACCGTCGAGCAGGCATACGTGGCGGCTCGTGAGGCGCTGCTCCCGATCTACGGTGGGATGCCGGTGTTCGAGCACGCGATGGTCTTCGACACCCAGCGAGCCTGGGAGGAACTGCACGGCGAGGCTCCGGCCATCTGGACCCCGGAGCGCGACAGGGAGGTCTGGGACCGTCTCACCGGCTGACGCGTTCCCCGCCTCGTCCGCGTGAGCGCCCCTGTCCCGTGCTTTTCGGGGCGGGGGCGCTCACGCGATCGGGGCGCGGGGCGATGCCGCCGAGGGGAGGGGTGGATCGCTTCCCCATACGGTTGATCTCGGGAGACGGCCTACGGTGAGAGCATGCGCCTGACCGCTTTCACCGACATATCGCTCCGCATCGTGATGCGGCTGGCCGTGGCGCGTGATGACGAGTTGCTCACGACTCGTTCGGTCGCCGGAGCGCTGGCCGTGCCGTACACGCACGCGGCGAAGGCGGTCGCGCGCCTGGGGGAGCTGGGACTGGTCGAGACCAGGAGGGGGCGCGGAGGCGGGCTACGGCTCACCGGCACGGGACGGCACGCGTCCATCGGCGGCGTCGTCCGTGAGCTGGAGGGCGGGGGCGACCTGGTCGGTTGTGAGGACGACCCGCCGTGCCCGCTGCGGGCGGCCTGCAGGCTCCGCACCGCGCTCGCCGAGGCCAGGGAGGCGTTCTTCGTCTCACTCGACTCGGTCACCGTGGACTCCCTGATCGCCTCGCCGACCGGGCCCGCCCTCGTCCTCCTCGGGCCGGTGAAGGAGGCCGCGCAGGAGGCCGCGCAGGAGGCCGCGAAGAAGGCTCAGTCCGCGGGGAAGGACTTTCGTCCCTAGGGAAGGTGGCTTTCGGCTCTCAGCGGGGAGCGGGTACGGACGTTAATTTGCATATCAGATGCATATTTAACCCCTCCGTCCCCTTCCATCCCCGCACCTGGAGGCCACGTGCTTTCCCCGGAGTCCGCCGAGATCGTCCGTATCACGCTGCCCGTCGTCGGCGCCTCGCTCGACGCCATCACCACGCGGTTCTACGCCACGATGTTCGCCGACCGCCCGGAACTCCTCGACGGCATGTTCAATCGCGGCAACCAGGCCAACGGCGAGCAGCGCAGGGCGCTGGCCGGGTCCATCGCCGCCTTCGCCACCGCCCTGCTGGAGCGGCCGGACGAGCGTCCCGACCAACTGCTCGCCCGCATCGCGCACAAGCACACCGCCGTCGGCGTCACCCAGGACCAGTACGTCATCGTGCACAAGTACCTCTTCGGCGCCATCGCCGAGGTGCTCGGCGACGCGGTGACCCCGCAGGTCGCGGAGGCGTGGGACGAGGTGTACTGGCTGATGGCCGGTGCGCTGATCGCCCTGGAGGCCCGCATCTACGCGGAGGCCGGAGCGAAGGAGGGGCGCACCTGGCGGCAGTGGAGTGTCGTCGGGCGTCGGGAGGAGACGGCCGACGTGGTCTCCTTCCAGCTGCGTCCGCTCGGCGAGGAACCGGTCCCGCCCGCGCTCGCCGGTCAGTACGTCAGCGTCCGGGTGCGGATGCCGGACGGTGTGCACCAGCTCCGCCAGTACACGCTGTCCGGCGGTGAGCGGGACGGGCTCCGGCGGATCACCGTCAAGCGGGTACGCGGCGGCGCAACCCCGCAGGGCGAGGTCTCGACCCTGCTGCACGAGACCGTGCGGGTCGGCGACGAACTGACCCTGTCCGCGCCGTTCGGCGAGGTGACCCTGGAGGACGGCGACTCCCCGATCGTGCTCGTCTCCGCGGGCATCGGCTGCACCCCGATCACCGCGATGCTGGAGAACCTCGTCGCCACCGGGTCGGCGCGCGATGTCCTGCTGCTGCACGCCGACCGCTCCCCGGACGGCCACGCGCTGTGCCGGGACACCGAGGAACTCGTCGGGGCGCTGCCCACGGCGCGGAGTGTCCTGTGGTACGAGGAGGGGGCCGGGGACGGCGCCCGCCAAGGACGGATGGACCTGACCGGTGTCGAGGTTCCTCCGGGGGCGGTCGCCTACCTGTGCGGTCCCGTGCCCTTCATGCGGCAGGCGCGCTCCCAGCTCATCGGGGCGGGGGTCGCGCCCCGCGACATCCACTACGAGGTCTTCGGCCCCGACCTCTGGCTCGGGGACGAGTAAGAGGGGCTCAGGAGCTCGACCGTGCCGCGCTCGCCGTCGACCCTGATCCTGTCGCCGTCGCGCAGGCGCATGGTGGCGTTCCCCGTGCCGACCACCGCGGGGATGCCCAGCTCGCGCGCGACGATCGAGGCGTGTGACAGGGGCGCGCCCATGTCGGTCACGACGGCGGCGGCGCGGGGGAACATCGGGGTCCAGCCGATGTTGGTCAGCGTCGTCACCAGGATCTCGCCGGAGGCGAGCCGGGCGCCGTCCTCGGGGCCCGCGATGACCCTGGCCACGCCCTCGACGACGCCGGGCGCGCCCGCGAAGCCGGTAACCGTCTCGCTCACCGGAGCGCTGCCCCTGGCGTCGAAGATGTCGCCGCGCCGGTCGGGGGAGGCGGCCCAGCGGACCGGGTCGAAGTGGCCGACGATCAGCGTGGGGTAGGCGGGCAGGGCCGCGTACCGCTCGTAGGTCGCCCGTCTGACCGCGACCTCGGCCGGCGGCCTCTCGTCACCGCGCAGCACGGCGACGGTCTCCTGGATCGACAGAAAGAACAGGTCGTCGCCGTGACCGGTGAGTTCCCCGGCGCGCCGGACGAAGGCGCGCAGCGCCCAGAAGGCGCGGATCACCTCGGAGCGGGTCGTCTCCCGGTCGCGGACGATCCCGTTCCACCGGTGCACCCGCAGCCGCGTCTTCGCGGCCTTGCGGGGGTCGCGCCGCTCGAACCGCCGCCACGCCGCCTCGCTCGCCTCCCGCCGGCGGGCGAACAGCGTGTCGGCGCGGTGCCTGCCATCGGACAGGCTCGCCAGCTGCGCGTCGATCCACCCCTGGTCCTCACCGGGCCTGGCGATGGAGACCTCGAACTCGTGCGCGCCGCGGTGCCCGTAGTCGCGGGCGAACTCCTCCCGGTCGATCTCGCCCCTGGCGAGCCTCCCCAGGCCGATGATCGGCCCGAGACTGGCCAGCTCCCCGTCCGAGCCCGCTCCGGTGAGCATGGTCTCCGCGTCGATCTCGCCCACCATCCGGCGCAGCCTGTCGCGAGTCCAGACCAGGGAGCCGCCGCCCTGGCGTCCCGCGGCCTCCAGCACCTGGCAGGCCTCGACGAAGTACGGCAGCAGCTCCTCCTCCCACAGCCGGGCCAGTTCCTCCGCCGTGGCCGCGTCGGCGGGCACCAGTTCCTGGACCACGACCGCCAGGGCCACGTCCTCGTGCGGCACGCCGTTTCCCGCCCGGTAGGCGATGGCGCGCGCGGTCCACAGCGAGGCCCAGCAGCGCTTGACCGCCGCGCACAGGCCGTCGCCCCGCACGTTGAGGTAGGTGTCCTGCTGCCCGGCGAACGACATCCCGGGAAGGTCCTCCGCCGTCGCGGAGGAGCGCACGGCGACCGGCACGTCCTCGCCGAGCCGCGCGTACGCCTCGCGGATCTCCTCCGCGGTCTCCCGGGGCATCTCACGTGCGGCGAGCAGCTCCGCCAGCCGCTCGTCCGGCGGCCGGTAGTCCCGCGGCAGCATCCGGGAGACGATCAGGAATCCGTAGAGGACGGAGACGAGTGAGGTCACCCGATCCGCGGGGGAGAGGTCGGTCCGCACCCCTCCGTGCTCCGCCAGCGTCTCCAGGTAGGCCCCCAGGCCCGTGCGCAGCTCGTCGCCCGCCTCGCCGTCGCGTTTGACGTGGACGAGCTTGCCCAGCACCTCCGAGTCGCCGAGGACGCTCGCCCGCATCATGGGCCTGCTCATCAGCTCGGAGGCGAGCAGCCCGAGCAGGTCGCCGAGCCTGCCGGGGCCGTCCTCGGCGCGCCGCCGTACCTCGGAGAGCATCTCGGCCCGCTCCCGGCGCAGCAGCGCGGCGAACAGCTCCTCGCGCGTCCGCCAGTGCAGGTAGATCGTGCCCTTGGCGATCCCGGTCCGCCGGGCGATGTCCTCGATGGTGGTCTTGTCGTATCCCCAGCGCAGGATCAGGTCGGCGGTGGTGTCCAGGATGCGGTGCGCGCGTTCCAGCCGGTGGGTGGCGTCCCGGGGAGGGCGTCCCGCTTTTCTGGCCCGCTGCTCCATGGCTCCGCCCCCGGCGTCGTAGAAGTTTGACCAGATCTCCTTATTTGGTCATTTAATTGATGCCACGCCTCCGGTCGCCGACGGCAGGGGAGGCGGTCCGGCTGGGCCGCTCCTTGCCGTCCTCCTGGCTCTTGTCGTCCTGCGGGGCGGAGCAGGCGAGGGGGACCGCCTGTCCGCGCACCAGGTCGAGCTGTACCGTCTGGCGCGGCAGCAGCGCGTCCAGCAGCCAGTTCCCCGCGATGCGCGCCCTGCCCCCCGGTACGGCGAGCAGGTGATACCCCCGGGTGACCACCTTGGCGGGAAAGCCGGACAGCGGCACGCCCAGCGGGTTCGCCGCGGCCTTGAGCCCGCCGAGATCGACGACGAACCCGAGGTCGTGGTGCCTGTACGGCTCGCGTTCGCCCCTGCCGTACGAGGCGGCGACGTTGTGCGCGGCGCGTGTGCCCTGGCGGCTCGCGTGCTGGGCGGTCATCGCGGTGTACTCGCCGGGCCTGGTCAGGTCCGGCACCGCCGCCGCGTCCCCGCAGGCGAAGATCTCCGGGTGGCCCGGCACGTTGAGGTACTCGTCGACCAGCAGCCTGCCCTTCTCCGTCGGCAGCCCCAGCGACTCCACCAGGGGGTCGGGCCGTACGCCGACACACCAGATCAGCGAGCGGGTCGGTACGAACTCCCCGTCGGACAGCCTGACCCCGTCCGAGGTCGCCTCGGCAACGCTGGTGCCGGTGCGAACCTCGACCCCGCGTTCCGCCAGGGTGTGGTGCGCGGTCCGTGACAGGCGCTCGTCCAGCTCGGGCAGGATGCGCGGGGCCAGGTCGGCCAGGATCCAGCGGATCGGCCGGTCGCGCAGGCCGGGCCTGTGCCGGTGCACGTCCAGGGTCAGCAACTGCCCCTGCGCCGCGACCTCGGTGCCGGTGTACCCGGCGCCGACGACGACGAACGTGCAGCGCGCCTCCCGCTCCCGCGGATCGTCGGAGGCGTCGGCGAGCTCGATCTGGCGGATGAGGTGGTCGCGCAGGTAGAGGGCCTCGGCGAGGCTGCGGAAACCGTGCGCGTGCTCGGCGACTCCCGGGATGGGCAACAGCTTGTTGACGCTGCCGACGGAGAGGACCAGGCGGTCGTAGCCGAGGTCACGCCGCCCGCCGTCCGCGTCGGTGCAGCGCAGCCGCCTGTTGCGCACGTCGACCGAGTTCACGGTGGCCAGCAGGTGCCGCACTCCGGGGCAGCTGCCGGACAGCGGGACCGCGACCTTGCGGGGGTCGAGGATTCCGGCCGCGACCTCGGGCAGCAGTGGCAGGTAGAGAAAGTAGTCGGTCGGGTTGATCAGGACGATCTCGATCGCGCCTCTGGCGATCCTGGAAAGGGCGCGTGCCGCGGTGAAGCCCGCGAACCCCCCTCCCACGACGGCGACCCTCTGCCGCTTGGTCATGTGTGCGAGTCCTTCCCGGTCGGGAGTCCCTGTGTTAGCCGCTTGCCCTTTTTGCGTGGTGCCAAGCATCCGGCTTTTGTGTGGTGCCGAGCATCCGGCGGGGGACGGCGCGTCGTCGGAGGGCGCCGGGCGCCTCCGCCTGACGCCTCTGTGAAATTCGGTGAACAACTCCTGGGGAGCCGGTGTGTGGAGTGATCGATATCCGTTACCAGCAGCGATTCCGCTGGTGAACAGGGGTCATCTCTTGTTCATGAAACTCATGTCTGATAGAACAAACGGCATAGGCAGGTCAGGTGGGCCGTCACAGGAGACGAGCCGCCCACCCCACGGCCTGTTCCCTCGCGGCCTCTGGAGGACTGCCATGCCCGCCTTCGCTCGCCCGGACGGCCCGGGATCACCCGTTTCCTTCCGTCACCCGGCGCTCCGGCCCGGCGGGGCCGCCATGGAGGACGGGCGATGAACGACCTCGTCATCGTCAACTGCACCGTGGCCGACGGCAGGGCCGCGGAGGGCGCTGACGGCGCTGACGGCGCTGAGCCGGTCACCGACGCGGCCGTGCTGGTCAGGGGGGATCGCATCGTGCTCGCCGGACCCCGCGAGGAGGTCGTACGGCAGGCCGAGGGCGCGACCGAGATCGACCTGGGCGGCGCGTACGTCACCCCGGGCCTGGTCAACATGCACACCCATCTGTCGCTGTCGCTGCCGGGCAGGGGAGGGGAGAGCGTCAAGGGCCTCACCTCCCACGAACTCGCCCTCTACATGGCCGACGGCGCCCGGCGCACCCTGCACTGCGGCGTCACCACCGTGCGGTGCGTCGCGGAGAAGGACCACGCCGACTTCGCCCTGCGCCGCGCCATCGAGGCGGGCATGGCGACGGGGCCGCGCATCTTCACCGCGGGACAGGCCCTGGTCTGCACCGGCGGCCACGGCCACGAGGGGTCGGACACCCTGGAGTGCGACGGCGCCGACGGGTTCAGACGCGGTGTCCGCACCCAGGTCAAGGCGGGCGCCGACCTCATCAAGGTAATGATCTCCGGCGGGATCGCCGGGGAGCACGAGCGCATCGAAACCCCGCAGCTCTTCGCCGACGAGATGGCCGCCGTCATCGCGACCGCGCACGCCTGGGGACGTAAGGTCACGGCGCACGCCGGTCCCGCCTCGGTGATCGCCGAGGCCGTCGAGCTGGGCCTCGACTGTGTCGAGCACGGTTACCAGCTCACCCCCGAGGTCGTGGCGAGGATGGCCGAGCGCGGTACCGCCCTGGTGCCGACCCTGCTCGTCACCAGGTGCAAGGAGTTCTTCGACGAGCTTGGCGTGCCCGAGTGGATGCAGTGCCGTTCCCTCGGGGCGGGCCCCCGGCATCTGGAGAGCTACGCCATGGCCCTCGCGGCGGGCGTCGAGGTGCTGCTCGGCAGCGACATGCCGCCGTTCTGGGACTTCGAGGGGACCAGCGCGACGGTGCGGGAGCTGGAGTACATGTCGGAGGGCGGCCTCGGTCCGGCCCGCGCGCTGTACGCGGGCACCCTCGGCCCGGCGCGCTGGCTCGGCGCCGACCAGGACATCGGCACCGTCGAGCCGGGGCGGTACGCCGACCTCGTCGCCATGGACGCCGACCCGCTGGCCGCGACCTCGGCCTTCCGCACGATCCGCTGGGTGATGAAGGGCGGCCGGGTCGTCCGCGACGACAGGGCCGGAGAGGGAACCCATGTCTGACGCCCCGAACCACGCCGCCGACGTGCCCGAAACGAGGACCTCCACCGTGACCTCCACCGTGACCGCCAGCGTGACCGACACGACGACCGATGCTGCGACCGATGCCGAGGCGATCGCCGCGGGCATCGACGACATGTACGACGCGTTCCTTCAGGCGGACCGTGAACGCTTCGACGGCCACCTGCACGCCGAGGTCACCACCTGGGAGAGCCACCTGCCGGGGCCGCTGCGCACCCGCGCCGAGCTGGACGCCTATCGTGAGGAGCGCGACCGCTCCGGCGCCCGCCCCGCCCTGGCCCGGCTGTGCGCGCAGGACAAGCGGATCGACGCGTGGGGGGACACCGGGGTCGCCCGCTACGTGCTCGTCGCCGAGCCGTCCGACGGTCCCGCCGAGTACAGCCGGGTGACCGACGTGCTGCGGCGGACGGGCGGCGAGTGGCTCATCGTGCACCACCACTCCGAACTGCTCGGATCCTGAAGGAGGCGCCGTGGAAGACGGTGACATGGAACTGTACGACCTGCGGGTCGTGGTCGACCGGATCGAGGGCAGGTCCGTCTGCGGGATGGAGGTCGGCGACTGCTTCGAGCTGGAGAACAGCGCGCACCTGCGGCTGCCGGACGGCAAGCACTTCTGCGTGTACGCGCTCGCCTCGGTCCTGCCGTTCCTCGCGGCCAAGCAGCGCGACCTCGCCGCGGGTGACTGGCTGGCCCAGGACTCCCTGTTCACCTGCCCCGACCCCGAGGAGCGGCTGGTGATGCGGGTCGAGCGGACCCGCCGCCGCCGGATGAACTCCGCCGACCTGACCTGAGGAGTCCCGATGACCGCTGCCGAGATCGGCCTCGGCCTGCAGAGCGACAAGCGGGCGGGCGACTACGCCAGGCTCGCGCGCCGTGCCGAGGAGCACGGCTTCGACGTGCTGAGCGTGTTCGGCGACCTGATGTACCAGCCGCCGATCTTCCCGCTGCTGGAGATGGCGGCGGCCACCGAGCGGGTACGGCTCGGCGCGGCCTGTCTCAACCCCTACTCGGCGGCGCCGTACGAGATCGCGGGGCAGCTCGCGGCCCTCGACCTGGCCTCGCACGGCAGGGCCTACCTCGGGCTGGCCCGGGGCACCTGGCTCGGCGCGGTCGGTATCGCCCAGCCCAGGCCGCTGACCGCGCTCGCCGAGGCGGCGAAGGTGGTCTATCTGCTGCTGGCGGGGGACCGGGAAGGGTTCGAGGGGGAGATGTTCCGTCTCGCCCCGGGCACCGCGCTGCGCTACGCCGTGCACAGGCCACGTCCGCCGCTGCTGCTCGGCGCGTGGGGGCCGAAGGGCGCGGCGCTGGCCGGGCGGATCGCCGACGAGATCAAGGTCGGCGGGAGCGCCAACCCGGCCATGGTCCCGGTGATCCGCGGGCGGGTCGGGCACGGCGCCGCGCGGGCGGGACGCGACCCCGAGGACATCGGCCTGGTTTTCGGTGCGGTGACCGTCGTCGACACCGACGGGGCGGCCGCACGGGCCAAGGCCCGCACCGAGGTCGCCATGTATCTCGCGGTCGTCGCCGACCTCGACCCGACCGCCGAGGTTCCCGCCGACCTGCTGGCCCGGGTGAAGGAGCTTGTCGACGCCGGGCGGCACGTGGACGCCGGGCGGTTGATCCCCGACGACCTGCTCGACCTGTTCGCCTTCTCCGGCGACCCGGAGCGGGTCGCCGCGCAGGCCCAGGCGCTCATCGACGCGGGGGTGCGCCGCGTGGAGTTCGGCACGCCGCACGGGCTCACCGACGACGGCGGCGTCGAGCTGCTCGGCACCGCCGTACTGCCGCTGCTCGACCGTTCTCCCCGCGCTGTGGCCCGCTGAGCAGGAGGAGGTTACGTTCCGTCACATCGAAGCCTGATCCGCCGATAACCTTCCGGACTTAAAGCCGGAAGCCCTAATCGCCTCATACTCCCGATTTCAGAAAAGTTCCGTAGACGTGAACATAGAGCTGAAAGAAGGAGGCGACATGACGACGAGGCGCATCAAGGGCTCGGTGGCCCGGCAGGTCAGGGCGATCGGTGGCCGGGAACGCGCCGACCGGGCGGTGGCCAACCACGGCCTGCCGACCCTGGAGTTCGAGACCGGGACCCCCTACGACGACTACGTCGGCACCGCGGTCCTGCACGACCTTCAGCGGCCGATCACCGACGCCCCTGAGGAACGGGCGTTCCTGGTGACCACCCAGGTCATGGAGCTCTACTTCGGGCTGCTCCGCTCGGAGTGGACGCTCGCCCAGCGACTGCTCGACGAGGACGACGTGGCCGGGGCGACCACGGCGATCGGCAGGAGTGTGCGTCACTTCGAGGCGCTCAACGCGGCCTGGGCGTCGATCGGCTGGATGACCCCCGCCCAGTTCAACTCCTTCCGCGACGAGCTGGGCGAGGCCTCGGGGTTCCAGTCGGCGATGTACCGGCACCTGGAGTTCCTGCTGGGCAACAAGTCGGAGGCGCTGACGCGCCCGCACCGGCGGGCCCCGAAGGTCTACGGCGAGCTCCTCGACGCGCTGGGCAAGCCGAGCCTTTACGACAGCGTGCTGTCCCTGCTGGCCAGAAGGGGTTTCGAGATCCCCTCAGGGCAGGACCCGGCCGCCGAGTACGTTCCCAGCCCGCTGGTCGAGGCGGCCTGGGTCACGGTCTACGCCGAGCAGGGGCCAGGCGAGGAGCTGTGGAGCCTCGGCGAGGCCCTCACCGATCTGTCGGAGCGCTTCTCCGACTGGCGGTACCGGCACCTCATGGCGGTGCGCAGGTCCATGGGAGCCAAACCGGGATCCGGCGGGTCCAGCGGGCTGAGCTGGCTCGAGCGCAGCCTGCGCCGGGAGGTCTTCCCGGAGCTGTGGTCGGCCAGGACGGCGATGTGACGGCCCGCGCCGTCGCGCCCGTGCCTTTCCTCCCCCTTTCGTTTTCTCCCCTTCCGTTTCCGAGCCTCGTGCTCGGCGCCGTGTACCACCTTCCATGACTGCCGGCGGGTGTCCGAGACCCTCGCCGGGGAGATGAGCCATCCATGAGATCCCGTCACGAGGTCGCGGTGGTCGGCGCCGGTCTGGTCGGCTGCCTGACCGCCTGTTACCTGGCCCGCCGCGGATACGCGGTCACCCTGTACGAGCGCAGGCCCGACCCGCGGCAGGCCGCCCCCGAACGGGGTCGCTCGATCAACCTGGCGATCTCCGAGCGGGGAATCGACGCGCTGCGCCGCGTCGGTCTGGACGAGGCCGTCATGAAGGCCGCGCTGCCGATGCCAGGGCGGATGATGCACGCCCCCGACGGCGCACTGAGCTTCCAGCCCTACAGCGCGGACGGGCGGCGGTCCATCAACTCCATCAGCCGTTCCGAGCTGAACCGCACCCTGCTCGATGCGGCCCTCGCGCTGCCCGGCGTGCGGGCCCTCTTCGAGCACCGGCTCACCGGCCTCGACGTCGACTCGGGGCGGATGGACTTCGAGACGCCCGCGGGGCCCGTGACGGCCACCGCCCCGGTCGTGCTCGCGGCGGACGGCGCCTACAGCGCGGTCCGCGGCAGGCTGCAGCTCCTGCCCGGGTTCGACTTCAGCCAGCAGTACCTCGACTACGGCTACAAGGAACTGACGATCCCGGCGCGCGACGGCGAGTTCGCCCTCGACCCGGGCGCCCTGCACATCTGGCCGCGCGGCCAGGCCATGATGATCGCCCTGCCGAACCCGGACCGGTCCTTCACCTGCACGCTGTTCTGGCCGAAGTCGGGGCCGGGCAGTTTCGAGGATCTGGACACCGCCGAGCGGTTCGAGAGGTTCTTCGCCGCCAACTACCCCGACGCCCGCGCGCTCATGCCCGACCTGGCCGACGACTACGCCCACAACCCGATCGGGCACCTGGTCACGATGCGGGCCGCCCCCTGGCAGGTGCGCGGCGCCGACGCGGTGGTCGGCCTGCTCGGCGACGCGGCCCACGCGATCGTCCCCTTCTACGGGCAGGGCGCCAACTGTGGCTTCGAGGACTGCGTCGAGCTCGACCGGTGCCTTGAGGAGACCGGGGACGACTTTCCCGAGGCACTCGCCAGGTACGGCTCCCGCCGCAAGGAGCACGCGGACACCATCGCCGAGCTGGCGCTGGCCAACTTCGTCGAGATGCGGGACAAGGTGGCCTCCAGGTCGTTCCTGCTGCAGAAACGCGTCGAGCACGGCCTTGAGCGGCTGCTGCCCGGCCGCTATGTGTCCCGCTACGAGCTGGTCTCCTTCAGCACGGTGCCGTACGCCGAGGTCCAGCGGCGGATCACGCGCCAGCACAGGGCGGTCATCGCGGGCGCGCTCGGCGCGCTGACCGCCGTCGCCGTGGCGGCCAGGCTGGCGCGCAGGCACTGAGCCGGGACGGCGGCCGCCGGGCCGGGACAGGCCCCGGCCAGAGGGCAGGCGCAGGCCAGAGGGACAGGCGCGGTGTGGAAGGGCAAGCGGGCGCCTGTCGAAGCGCTCAACCGCGTCCCCGCCGTCAGAACAGTCGCGGGGTCACCACGGAGACGACCGTGGTGACCCGGTCGGTGTCGTTGTACATGCTGTGCGGGGCCGTGGACCTCAGGTGCACGCTGTCACCGGCGTACAGGCGGTGCTCGACGCCGTCGACCTCGTAGAGCAGCTCGCCGTCGAGCACGAAGGCGAACTCCTCGCCCGCGTGGCCGTAGGAGTCCTCCCGCCTGCCTCCGGGGGCGATGTGCACCAGCAGTGGTTCGAGGACAAGGTTCTGGCCGCGGACGGAGAGCATGCGGTAGGTCTGCTGGCCCGAGATGTACTCGGTGGCGGCGGTCGCGGAGCGGGTGAGGGTGAAGTGGCTCGGCAACGGGGTGACCGTCGCCTGCTTCTCCTTGTCGGGCTCGTCGCCGAAGAAGTCCGCCACGCTGTGGTCGAGAGCCGTGGCGACGCCGTTCAGCGCGGTCAGGCCGATGGCGGAGATGCCCCGCTCGACCTGGGACAGGAATCCGATCGAGAGCCCGGAGGCGGTGGCGAGACCGCGCAGCGTCAGGCCGCGCTCCTTGCGGAAACGCCGCATGCGGGCGCCGACGCCGTCGTTGAGCCCCGGTCCCTCGCCGCTCTGGTACTCCGACATGCTCACCGGTGCCCTCCTCCGTCGAGCGGCGCGCCGCTTTGTTCGCTCCAGCTAAACATATTTCACAACAACACCCGTCCGCCTGTGAACCGAGATCGGCCGCGCTCTTCCCGTCCGTTTCCGTGCCCGGCCGTCGTCTCCGCACCCGGAAGCGGCGGCTTCCGCATTCGGAAGCCGCCGTTCCCGCGCCCTGGAGCCGCCGGGATCGGGCGCGGACCCGTGCCCCGGACCCCGCGCCCGTGTCCCCGAACCCGGGGCCTCAGACGCGGAGCATCGCCGCCATCGGCGGCTCCTTGCCGCTGAGGTACCAGTCGCCGATCCAGACCTCCTTGGCGTCCGTCGGGTCGTGGGTGGCGAACGTGCGGGCGTTGCGCCAGAAACGGTCGAACCTGTACCTGTTGGCGGTACTGCGCGCGCCCGTGAGATCGAAGATCTCCTGGGTGACGGCCAGCGCCGCCCTGATGCAGGCGACCTTGACGCCGAACGCCTCGACGAACAGCTCCGTCGTGTCCCCCTCGGGACCGTACTGCTCGATCTTGCGGGCGGTCTGCAGGAGGAAGGCGCGAGCCGACTGCAGGTCGACCGCGCAGTGGCCGATGCGGCGGCGGAGGAGGACGTCCTCCGCCGCGCTCTCGAACTCGGGGAAGCTCGGCCGGTCCAGTTTCCTCACGTAGTCCAGGGCGGCGTCGAACGCGCCGAGGCCGGGCCCGAGCATGATCGTCGCATGCAGGAGGAACACGTAGGACAGGTAGAGCGGGGGCATCCCGTTCGAGGTGAAGTGGTAGCCGTCCGGGACGAACACCTCGTCGTAGACGATGGTCTGGCTGTGGGTGCCCCGCTGGCCCATGGTGTCCCAGTCGTGTTTCATGGTCACGCCGGGCTGGTCGAGGGGGAGGAGCGCGTTGTAGCGCCCCTTCCTCCCCTCCAGTGTGAGGCCGACGTCGGCCCACCCGCCCCCGCCGCTGTTGCTGTTGAACGCCTTCGTGCCGTTGACGACGATGCCCCCCTCGACGCGCCTGGCCGTCACGGGGCCGGGGGAGCCCGCCTCGGAGTTGGAGGCGCAGAACCTGACGCCCTCGTCGCGGATCAGGCGGGCCAGTTCCTCCTTCGTCGCCTCGGGCAGCGTGTTGCCCTCCCTGAAGATCTCCAGGGTGGTGAGCGTCTGGACCACGAAGTTCATCCCGGCCGAGGAGTCACCCGCCATGATGTCAAGGATGATCTTCAAGAGGTCCTCGGTGTACAGCTCGACCCTGGCGTCGTTCACCCCGCCGAACCGCAGGGGGAGGCAGAAGGCGAACAGGCCCTCCTCCCAGAGCCGCCGCATCCCGTACGCCGTGTCGATGTTCTTCGCGTCGGCCTCCATGGCGCTGTCCGGTAGTTCCCTGCGCAGGGCCGCGGCCCTGTGGGCGAGTTCGGCGATGCGCGATTCCATCGCGCCCGCGCCGCCCTCGCCGCCCCCGCCGTTCTCCTCCGCCCCGGTGGCGCCCAGGGACGCCCCGCCTTGCTGAACACTCATGACTTCTCCTGTCCTAAGGTCGAAAACCGCCGACGAGCATCCGAATCCGGATCTTCGATATGCGCCTGCCGCGGAGCCGGGACATCGTCAACCGGCCCGCGGTCGCGTGGCTCAGGGGGCCTCTTCCCGGACGTCGAGGTGACCGTCCGGGGGGCCTGCCACGCGAGAGCCGTACTCGCGCATCGAGATAAGTAAAATCCGTATTCGGATTCTTGGTCAAGGTTTGAGGCTCATCGGAGAAGGGGGCGACGCGACCTTGACGGTGGGAGAGGGTCGCCGGATACTCGAAGAAGAATATTGATTCGCATTGGTGACGGTGCGCTGCGGCCCGGTCACGGCCCAGGGGCGTCCTGTCCCGCACGACCGGTCGGAAACCCCGCTGAGCCGAGGAGACATTGAAGATGCCCCCCTTCGTCGTCGGGCTCGGTGGCACGCTCCGCGCCTCCTCCTCAAGCGAGACCGCGCTGCGCGTCGCGCTCGACGCCGCGCAGGCGGCGGGTGCCCGCACGGAGCTGTTCGGCGCGGAGTATCTCGCCGGGCTGCCCATGTACGATCCCGATCGCCCCGCGAGAACCTCCGGCCTGCGCCTGGTCGAGGCGCTGCGCGCGGCGGACGGCGTGATCGTCTCCTCTCCCGGCTACCACGGGTCGGTCTCCGGCCTGGTCAAGAACGCCCTCGACTACGCGGAGGAGCTCAGGGACGACGCGCGGCCCTACCTGGCGGGCAGGGCGGTCGGGTGTGTCGCCACGGCGTACGGCTGGCAGGCGGCCGTCACGACGCTGCAGACTCTGCGAACCATCGTGCACGCGTTGCGGGGCTGGCCGACTCCCCTCGGGGCCGCCATCAATGCCGCCGAGGGCCGCGACGGGCTCGGATGGATCCCGGACGAGCGGGTGCTGTCCCAGTTGCGGACGGTGGGCCTTGAGGTCTGCGGACAGGGCGTTGTCCCCGGTCCCCTCGGGCCACGCGGCGCACATCAGAACGAGGCTTCGGATCCTGATACCGTGGTGAGGGTGCCCTGAGGATTCACGACGACCCTCGCATTTTTCACGGTGGGCGGAGGGGATTGGCATGTCGGGAGGCCAGGAGACCGCCCAGGGAGAAGACGGTCACGAGGACCACGTGGGAGGCAGTTGGCTGCCCGGTCTGCACGAGGGCCTTCTCGAGGAGCCCCAGCAGCGTCGCAGCCGTCGTTCCGCCCTGCAGATCCTCGACGCGGCCAGGACCGTGCTGGCGCGCGACGGCGTCGACGGGTTCACGATGGCCGCCATCTCCGAGGCCTCGGGGATCTCCATCGGCGGGATCTACGGCCGTTTCGACGGCAAACAGGGGCTGATGCGGGCGGTCAGGGACATGGTCCTCACCCACCTCGAGGAGAACCTCGCCGAACGGCTGCGCGACCCTGACATGGCCCTGGCCGACGTGGTGCGCGCGTTCGTCACCTGCCTGTCCGAGGACATCGCCCGCCAGGCCGTACACCCCCTCGCCGAGCACTCGACGGACGACGAGCGGCTCAAGACCCGCAAGTTCCGCGCCCGCGAGCGGCTTTTCGCCTCGTTCAGGGAGGCGGTGCTCCGCAACGAGGATGAGATCCGGCACGAGGACCCAGAGGCGGCCCTGCTCACGGTGTTCCACATGTGCCTGGGCAGCTTCCTCACCGCGCACAGCCTGGGCGGCGGAGAGGGCCTGCCGAGGTCGGTCGGGCAGCTGCGGGACGAGCTCTCGCGCGCCAGCGTCGCATACCTCACCTCGCCTCGCTGACCTGGCTGAAACCCCGCTGACCTGGCTGAACCTCTCAACACGCCCGTGTGACGGGCTGCGGGGGGCGCTGTTGCGCGTGGTGCCCGCGGGGTATCGCTCCTGGCATGAGCTCATCATCGAAGGACCCCCTGCCGGGTCTCGACCCTTTCGACATCTTCGACACCGAGGCGGACCGTCTGGACCGGCACTTCTCCCGGCTCGACGAGGAGGGCTGGAGCCGTCCCTCCCGTGCGGCGGGCTGGTCGGTACGCGACGTTCTCGGGCACCTGGCGGGAGAGGAACTGTACAACCACGCCTGCCTCGACGACGACCTCGACGGGTTCTCCGCGATGCTCAAACGCGAGGGGGTCGAGGGCGGTTTCAACGCCTTCAACGACTGGTGCGTGCGCCGCCGCAGGCACCTGCCCGTCGAGCAGGTGCTCCAGGAGTGGCGGAGCGCCAATGGCGAGACACGCGCGCGCATGCGCGCGCTCGGCCGTGACGGGCTGCTGCAGACCCTGGCCGGGCCCTACCCGGCCGGACTGCAGACCTTCCACTACGACTCCGAGTACGCGACCCATGCCGACGACGTGGAAGCGCCCGTCTCTGAGGAGGAGGCGGACGAGCGCGCCTGGTGGCGGGCCAGGGTCGCGGTCTTCGTGCTCGGCGAGCAGGGCTCGCACGCCCAGGTCGAGCCGACGGCGGAGCGGATCTGGGTGCACGCCTACGACACGAGCGTCCAACTGCCCGTCTCCGTCTTCGTCGAGGCGACCGTCGGCAGGCTGCCCGACGACTACCCGATCGACCGCAGGATCAGAGCCGCCCTGCGCTGTCTGGCCTGAGGCGGGACCCCACCCGGGCCGACGCGGGAGCCGGGCCGGGACGGCGGCCGGGCTCGCGGGGGCTGCGGGCCGGGTTGGCGGGAGCGTCGGTGCTCGTCAAAGGGCCTCAAGGACGGTGGCGTTCGCGAGGCCGCCCGCCTCGCACATGGTCTGCAGCGCGTAGCGGGCACCGCGCTGACGCATGGCGTTCACCAGGGTGGTCATCAGGCGGGTGCCACTGGCGCCGAGCGGGTGACCGAGCGAGATGGCGCCGCCGTTGACGTTGACCTTGGCCGGGTCTGCGCCGGTCTCCTGCTGCCAGGCCAGGACCACACTCGCGAACGCCTCGTTGACCTCGAACAGGTCGATGTCCTCCAGGCGGAGCCCGGCGCGGCGCAGCACCTTCTCGGTGGCGGGGATGACGCCGGTCAGCATGAGCAGCGGGTCGGAGCCGGTCACGGCGAAGCTGTGCAGCCGGGCCAGGGGACGCAGTCCGAGCCTGGCCGCGGTCTCGCCGGAGGCGATCAGCACGGCCGACGCCCCGTCGCTGAGAGGGCTGCTGTTACCTGCGGTGACCGACCAGTCGATCTGCGGGAAGCGTTCGGCGAGAGCGGGGTCGGCGAAGGAGGGGCGCAGGCCCGCGAGCACCTCCGGGGTCGTGCCCGGCCGTACGGTCTCGTCCGTGGTGACCTCACCCGCGTCCGTCCGCACGGGGACCAGCTCGGCGGCGAACAGTCCGTCCGCGTGCGCCCTGGCGGCCCGCTGGTGCGAGGTGGTCGCGAAGGCGTCCATCCGCTCCCGGCTGATCGACCACTTCGCGGAGATCAGCTCGGCGCTGACGCCCTGTGGGACGAGCCCCTCCGGGTAGCGGGCGGCGACGCCGGGCCCGAAGGGGTCGGTGCCGGGCGGCACATTCGACCACATCGGCACCCGGCTCATCGACTCGACCCCGCATGCCACGACCAGGTCGTATGCCCCGGAGATAACGCCCTGGGCGGCGAAGTGCACGGCCTGCTGGGAGGATCCGCACTGCCGGTCGACCGTCGTCGCGGGGACGGACTCGGGGAACCCCGCGGAGAGCCAGGCGTAGCGGGTGGTGTTCATGGCCTGCTCGCCGACCTGGTCGACGCAGCCGCCGATCACGTCGTCGACGAGCTCCGGGTCGACGCCGCTGCGCCGTACGAGGGCGTCGAGGGTGCGGGCGAGCAACTCGACCGGGTGGACCGAGGCCAGCGTGCCGCCCGGCTTGCCCTTCCCGATGGGAGTGCGTACGGCTTCCACGATGACGGCGTCACGCATGGGCGTCTCCTTCGGGCGGCCTCGTGCGGGCAGCAGTTAGTTTGAAAACTGGATTCACTGTAACCCGAAAGGACCTCGCCCGGAAGGCGGTCCTCGATCGACGCGCTCGATCCGCCGGTCACCGGGAGGCCTCCTCCCGGCGCGGACCTCAGGGGGTGGGGCGCCGCGGCGCCGTTCTCTCGATGGGACAGAATTACCGGATGACGGGATCGCAAGAACCCAGATCATCTTTTTCCGGGCGGACGGCCTGGGCGCGCAACCTCCAGACGCCGCTGCGTGACTTCCTGCGCACCGAGACCGGCAGCTCCGCGGTTCTGCTGGCCGCGACGCTCACCGCGCTCACCTGGGCGAACGTCGCCCCTGTCGGCTACGAGGCCCTCTGGCGGACCCCGCTCGCGATCAGCGTGGGAGACGCGATCCTGTCCCAGGACCTGCGCGGCTGGGTGAACAGCGGGCTGATGACGTTCTACTTCTTCGTCGTCGGGCTCGAGGCGCGCCGCGAATTCGACATGGGCGAACTGCGCGAGCGACGCAGGGCCGCGCTGCCGGTGCTCGCCGGAGTCGGCGGGATGGCCGTCCCCATCGCGGTCTACCTCGGCGTGAACGCGGGTCTGCCCTCCGCCTACGGCTGGGGCGCGGCGATGTCGACGGACACGGCGTTCGCGCTGGGGATGCTCGCCCTCGTCGGGTCGCGCTTCCCGGACCGCCTGCGCGTCTTCATGCTCACCGTCACCGTCGTCGACGACATCGTCGCGCTCGCGGTGATCGTGACCGTGTACAGCGGTTCCATCATGCTGCCCGCACTGCTGGCCGCGCTCGCGATCTTCGCCGTGGTTCTGCTCGTGCGTGCCCTCGGCGTGCACTACGGGCTGGTGTACATGCTGCTCGGCATGGCGGCGTGGGTCGCGCTCTTCGCCTCGGGCGTCGATCCGCTCGTCGTCGGGCTGGCGATGGGGTTGCTGACCTACGCCTACCCCGCGGCGCGCACCGACCTCGAGCGGGCGAGCGGCCTGTTCCGGCTCTTCCGCGAGCAACCGACCCCCGAGCTCGAACGCTCGGTGCGCGTCGGGCTCGCGTCGGCCATCTCGCCGAACGATCGGCTGCAGCGGCTCTACCACCCGTGGACCAGCTACGTGATCGTCCCGCTGTTCGCGCTCTGCAACGCCGGGATCGAAGTCGACGGCGACCTCATGGCACGCGCCCTCACCTCGCCGATCACGCTCGGCGTTCTGCTCGCCTACGTGCTGGGCAAGCCGATCGGCATCGCGGGCACCGCGTGGCTCGTCACCCGCCTCAGCGGCGGGCGCCTGCGGCCCCCGGTGGGATGGGCGACGGTCGTGGGGGGCGGCACGATCGCGGGCATCGGCTTCACCGTCTCGCTGCTCGTCGCGACCATCGCGTTCCGCGGTGCCGAGCTGGAGGAGGCGAAGGTCGGCGTGCTCTGTGCGGCGCTCTGCGCGTCCGCCCTGACCTGGGTGCTCTCCCGCGCCACCGCGCTCCTGCCGAAGCCCGCGCGGATCCGCGCACTGCTGGGGACGTCCGAGGCCATCGTGGACCTGGCGGTCCCGGTCGACCCGGACCGCGACCACGTACGCGGGCCGGAGAAGGCGCCGGTGACGCTGGTCGAGTACGGCGACTTCGAGTGCCCGTACTGCGGCCAGGCGGAACCCATCGTCCGCGACCTGCTCGCCGACTTCGGCGACCTCCGCTACGTCTGGCGGCACCTGCCGCTCAACGACGTGCACCCGCGCGCGCAACTGGCCGCTGAGGCGGCCGAGGCCGCGGCGGCGCAGGGCGCCTTCTGGCCGATGCACGACCGGCTGCTCACGAGCCAGGGCGATCTCAAGCCGTCCGACCTGCTACGCCACGCGCAGGAACTGGGACTCGACGCCGAGCGGTTCCACCGCGACCTGTGGGCGCACGTCGGCACGGCCAGGGTCGCCGAGGACGTCGACTCCGCCGACCTGAGCGGCGTCTCCGGCACGCCGACGTTCTTCGTCAACGGGCGGCGGCACCAGGGCGCCTACGACATCGACACGCTCTCCTCCGCGGTACGGCTCGCCCGCGCGCGGGCCGCGATCAGGTCGTAGCCGTCCCCGCTCCCGGGAACGTCAGCAGGCCCGTCCCCCGGCGAGCAGGTGCGCGTTCGGCTCCTTCGCGGCCTCGGCCAGCTCCGGGATCTCCACCACGGTGAGGCCCGCGGCCTCGAGGTCCTCCGCGCCGTGGCAGTCCACGAACAACAGGGGTTCCCGCCAGGCCAGCACGACCCGCGAGGCGCCGCTGCCGATGATCAGTCTGCTGCAGGGAAGCGGCCGGGACCGGCGCACGCTGCACGGCTCCAGGCTGCTGTAGACGGTCGCCCCCCGCAGGCCGGGGTCGCCGGGGGCGAGCTTGGCGAGCGCGGACTCCTCGGCGTGCACGTGGGGGTCGGTCTCCCGTGAGTATCCGCGGGAGATCTCCCGCCCGTCCGCGGCGACCACCACGGCCCCCACGGAGAAGGCGGCGGGGGACGGCGGGCAGAGCCAGGCCAGGTCACACGCGAGCCGCAGCCAGTCGTGGTCGTTCATCGCCCTCCTCGGGTACGGAGATCCGGGACCTCGTCGGCTTCGGGAGGTTCGGGAGGTTCGGGAAAGCGTATCCGGGACGCGGGGGCCCTCACCGCAGCAGGTAGCGCAGCAGGACGACGTCCCCGATTCGCCGGACGTCCGTCAGGTCCATCCGCCTGCGGGAGTTTCGCGGGAACTCGCCGTCGTGGACGAATCGCGGCGCGCCGGGATCCCCGACGAAGAACGGCGCGACGACGAGCTGCAGCTCGTCGACCAGATCTGCCAGCAGGAACGCGGTGTGGACCGAGCCGCCGCCCTCGACCATCAGCCTGCGCACCCCTCGCCCCGACAGGTCGGCCAGGACGCCGTCCAGGTCGAGGGGGTCTCCCGCGTCGACCACGGAGGCGGCCCCGTCGAGGCGCCCGGCGAGCTCGGCGAACGCGGGCGACGCGGCGTAAACGATCTTCTCCGCCTCGCCGGTCGTGAAGAAACGGCTGGCGGGCGGGAGGTCCCCGCTCGTGCTGAGCGTCACCTTGGCGGGAGAGGGCGGCAGGCCCCGCGTGACACGCTCCCGCCGCCTGGCCCGCGACCTGACCAGCAGCCTGGGGTCGTCGCGGCGGACGGTGTTCGCCCCGACCAGGATCGCGTCACAGCTCGCCCGCAGCGCGTCGACCCGGTCGAAGTCCTCCTCGTTGGAGAGCAGAAGCCTGTCCGGTGTGCCGTCGTCGATGTACCCGTCGACGGACATCGCGCAGCTGAGCAGCACGTAAGGACGTTCGCCCATGTCCCGCCTCCCGCTCCGTCCCCGGTGCCCGCCCGGCGTCTCTTCGTCCGCGGGGCGGTTCCGTAACCCTACGTCCCCGTGTGCGCCCGCGCCGCGCGGGGCTCGCACACCACGGGCGCCGCGCCGGGCCTGGTCGGCGTCGTCGGGCGGCACGCGTTCCGGCGAGCCCTTTGCCCAGGAGTCCGGTGAGCGGCCCGTGGAGGAGAGCGACGCCGTCCCCGCCCGGACCGGCTGACCGTGCGGCGGCTCGCCGGTCCGTTTCTCCGGGCACCCCATGCCCGGAATGTTCTTTGCCTTGCGCCGGATACTGTGGATCCAGGGGGCTGGTTCAGGGGGGCCATCATGAAACGCATCATCGCCGCAGTGGCGCTCGTCATGATCACCACAGCTGGGCTCGTCGCCACCGGAACCACGGCGCAGGCGCAGCCAAGCGACAAGAAGACACCGGTGAGTGAAGCTCAGTACCAAACGCTCCTCAACCAGTGCGGGTACGCCAACACCGGGCAACGCAGGGCCGACTGCCGTGCCACGGTCAGGGAGAACTACGAGGTTTCCAGCGAGGCCAACCCGAACCTCGACTGCCGTGCATATTCCGGGGTCGCCGTGTGCGGCCCGCTGCCGCTCAGCCCGGCCGAGCGCCGGTGCGTGCGGAGCTCGGTCGAGGGTGGCCTGACGTACCGGCGCGCCGAGGTCGAGTGCTACGCGTTCTCCTAGCGGCGCCCCGCGGGCGGCGGGCTCTCCCCCGCAGGCAGGGGCCTGAGCGGGGGAGCCGGGACCGGGGATCAGGGCTTCCACTCCTCCTTCCAGCCGGGACGGAGGCGGTAGCCGTACGCGGTCTCCGCGAGTGCCTCGGACAGTACCTCGTCCCGGATGGCGGCGACGGCCAGGGCGTGCGCCTCACCCGCGGTGAGGCTCCCGCCCTCGCGGATGCGGTCTTCGAAGCCGTCGAGGACGGCGCGGTTCCTGGTGAACAACTCGACGATCCTGATCTTCGCCTCGCTGTTCGACCGGATGTGGTCGATGAACCTCCCGCCTTCCCCGAGGCCGAGGGTCCTCTCGCCGAGAACGGCGACGAGGTCGGTCTCCGCGGCGAGGGTTTCGGCTCCGGTGACTTCACGCCTGATGGTGTGGAACAGCCAGTCCGCGATCTCGGCGGTCAAGTCATCTCCTTGGACGAGGTGCTGCCCCGATGGCAGCCGCGATTATTTACGATCATTAATCGCGATTCCGGTCCTGTCGATAGGAGGCGTCGCCGTCCGGCGGCATGACCTGAGAGTGTCATCCGGCGTCAGGGGGGCGGACGGGAAGGATGCCTCCGGGCATCGCGCTCCGTGCCCTACCGGGGCAGGGTGAGTTCGGCGAAGACGGGACGGTGGTCGGTGCCGGGAAGGGCGTAGACGCCGAAGGCGCCGACGGCCATCGCCGAGTCGGCGAGCACGTGGTCGAGCGTCACCCCGGGCACGGGTTCCCATCCCTGCTGAGGCCAGGTCGGGGTCAGCCCGCGCCCGGTGACGTCCGCGGCGTCGCGGTAGCCCGCGCCCAGCAGGGCCCGCATCGGCGGATGGTCGAGCGTGGCGTTGAAATCGCCCGCGAGCACGTGCAGCCGGTCGCCTCCTCTCGGCAGCGCGGCCAGCCCGTCGGCCCAGCACTGTGCCTTGTAGTCGTACCGCGGCGCGCACGCCGTGAACGGCGCGAGCACCAGCCAGACCGGCACGCCCACCCATCTTGACTTGATCATGAAGCGGCAGGGTAGCGAACCGCCGTGCAGATTTTGTGTAGGTTCATCTGGTTATCAGGGGATATACGGGCGGTCTCGTTCCGCGCCTGCTAGCCTGCGCCTGCTCGGGACGTCGGCTCTCCCGGCTCCGCCGGCGTGATTTCAGGGGACGCGTCCCGCGTCCGGACGCTCCGCCGTGGGGAACTCCTCCGCTGTCCCGTGCGTCACCTCCGTTGTAACTCCCCCGACGCTGAGAGGCATCTTCCGTGCGTAGCTCGTTCTTCGGAAACATGGACCAGGGTCAGGTGCCCGGCCACTTCGCCCTGCAGAACTCCAAGATGCTGCGCGTGCATCTGAACGGAGAGGTGCTGGCGCGGCAGGGGTCGATGGTCGCCTTCCAGGGCCAGATGGACTTCGACTACGAGGGGTCGGGAGGCGTTGGGCGGTTCCTGAAGAAGATGGTCACCGGTGAGGGGGCGCCCCTGATGCGCGTCCGGGGCCAAGGCGCGCTCTTCCTCGCGGACAACGCCGATGACGTGCACCTGTTCTACCTGGAGAACGAGGCGCTCACCGTCAACGGGACCAACCTCCTGGCCTTCGACCCGCAGCTCACCTGGGACATCCAGCGCGTGCAGGGCGCGGGCATCGCCACCGGCGGGCTGTTCAACACCACGGTCCAGGGCACCGGCTGGGTCGCCGTGACCGCGCACGGCGCACCGGTGCTGCTCGACACCTCCCGCATGCCCACCTTCGCCGACAGTCAGTCCGCGGTGTGCTGGAGCGCGGGCCTCCGGGTCGGTGTCAACCGCACCTTCAAGGCCGGGGCGCTCATCGGACGCGGGAGCGGCGAGGCCGCGCAGCTCGCGTTCCAGGGACAGGGCTTCGTCCTGGTCCAGGCCAGTGAGGGCCCGATCCTCCCGCAGAACAACGGCTGATCCGCCGGAGTCAGGCTGGACGGCTGATCCACGGCGTGCGGTTCCAGCAGGTGCCGTACGGCGATATTCGGTGCTCTTAGCAGGAGTTTTCCCTCACGCACTGTTCCGGACACGCTTCGCTCGGTAGTTATGGTGGTACAGACGAGAGGCGGGCCCGTGCCCGGGGCGGAGGACACCCGTGCTCCGTGACGCCGGAGAGGAGGCCCTCCGATGAGCGCCCGGCCGATCGTCGTCGTGGGGGACACACTGCTCGACGTGGACGTCGAGGGGGAGGCGGAACGCCTGTGCCCCGACGCCCCCGTCCCCGTCGTCGCGGACGGCCGCGAGCACCGCAGGCCCGGCGGGGCCGGTCTCGCCGCGATGCTCGCCGCCCAGGCGGGCGCGGAGGTCGTGCTGGTCAGCGCGGTCGGCGACGACCAGCCTGGCAGGTGCGTGATGGGGTTGCTGTCCGGGCTGGTCGAGGTGGTCAGGCTGCCGATGGCGGGCACGACCACGACCAAGACCAGGGTGCGCGCGCGTGGGCAGACCCTGCTGCGGGTCGACACCGGTGATGGGCGGGCGGAAACGGCCGTCGAGAGCGGCCAGGCCCGCCGGATCGCCGACCTCTTGAGGGACGCGGGCGCGGTCCTGGTGTCCGACTACGGGCTCGGGGTGGCCCGGGTGCTCGGTGGCGCCCTGCGCGAACTGGCCGCGCCATTGGTCTGGGACCCGCATCCACGCGGCCCTGTCCCGCCGCCTGACTGCTCCCTGGTCACGCCGAGTGAGGCGGAGGCGCGGGTGCTGGGCGGCAGGCCGTACGTCTCGCCCGACCAGGCGGCCTGCCATCTCGTGGGCGCCCTGCGCGCGAAGGCGGTCGCCGTCACGCTGGGCGCGAGAGGAGCCGTGCTCGCACAACGGGAGTGCAGGTCGGTACGGGTGCCACCGCCGGTCCGCCCGGCGGGCCAGGACACCTGCGGCGCCGGCGACCGGTTCGCCGGAGCCGCGGCGCTTGCCCTGAGCGGGGGGGCGACCGTCGAGGAGGCCGTCGTCTCCGGAGTCGGGGAGGCGGCACGCTTCGTGGAGGGCGGGGGAGCGGCAGCGCTCAGGCTGTCCTCGTCCGGCCTCACGGACGGGGTGCGCACGGCGCTGGAGGTCGCGGAGGCGGTCCGCGCGACCGGGGGCAGGCTCATCGCGACCGGAGGCTGTTTCGACCTGTTGCACGCCGGTCACGTCAGTCTGCTGCGCCGGGCCAGGGCGCTGGGCGACGCGCTGGTCGTCTGCCTCAACTCCGACGAGTCGGTGCGACGCCTGAAGGGGCCTGGCCGCCCCATGGTCGGAGAGCAGGACCGGATCGAGGTGCTCCGCGCGCTGGAGTGCGTCGACGCCGTCGTGGTCTTCGAGGAGGACACCCCCGCCCGGGTGATCGAGCGGCTGCGCCCCTGCGTCTGGGTCAAGGGCGGCGACTACGCGGCGATCGACATGCCGGAGGCGGAGACCGTGCGCAGGACGGGGGGCAAGACCGTGATCCTGCCCCAGGTCTCAGGACGGTCGACGACCAACCTGATCGCCGCCGCCAGAGCGGCCATGTGACCCGATCCTCCGCTTTCGCCGTACGGCTCCGCCCTCTTCCCACCCGGCCGGACGGGCACGGAGAACGCGGAGAAGGAGCGTGCGGCGGTGCCCGGCGGAAAGCGGGAAAACACGCCTGGCGACCGGGGCGGGAACGCCGGGCCGGATTCTTTTTCGCGGCGACTACCGGTAATTGAGGTGATCATTCCGTGAGGATCTACCGGGAAATACGGTTTCCGGGCGAGGTTGAACCTCTGGAAAACAGGTGCTTGGAGGAGCAGTGTAGCAGAGAGTGGTCGACTGATTATTTTCGGTTTCCGCTGTGGAGTGGAAAGTAATTCTGTCGAACAGATGCCTTTGGTCTCTCTGGAATGACCGTCGAAGTTCCGCCCAACTACCGTGGTATTCGTGTTTACGCTGTTCGGGCGTCTCCGTGAAATCGATTCTGCGTTACGCGGGCACGGGCGCCGTCCGGCACGCAACCGACGCGACATGGAGTGATCTCATGACCGGTCTCAGGAACGCTCTCGCCGCCGGTGCGCTGGTGGCCTCCGCCCTCACCGTTCCCATGGTGATGTCGGCCCAGTCCGCGAGCGCCGCGCCCCTGCCGCAGGGGAGCGTCGCCTCCGGCCACCTCTCGGCTGTGAAGCCCTGCTGGCAGTACAACGATCCCATGACGAGGCGGCAGTGCTACAGGTGGCGGAGCGGTGACAACAGTGGCTGGTATTAACCGATAAGGGGACCGTCCCGGTGGCGCGCGACGCCGTCATGGAGCCCGTCGCGGGACGGGCGTCGTCGCCGGGAGCTTGCCGCGAGCCGGGACGTCGTCCGGGAAGGGCGCGGACGGCGTTCCCCGGGGATCACCGGGGAGGCTCGGGACGGGCGGCACGCCTGAAAAAGGCCGCGACCGCGTAGGGGTCGACGGGATCGGAGAGCAGGGCGAGCATCTCGTCCCGGCGGGCCGGATCCACCTTGAAGGGATGGCCGAACACGTGCGGCCCCGTCCCGTCGTCCAGCAGCCTGGTCAGCATCAGATCGCCCGCCCTGGCCTGGCTCGGCAGCAGTTCGTCGGCCAGGGTGACCGGCTCCCGCCCCTCGTCTCCCGCCTCGCGCAGGGTGATCTCGTCCCCGGCGACGCCGAGGATCTCCCACAGACGCAGCGGGGTCCTGCGCCACGACTCGAGCAGCCGTGCCTCGTCCTCGCGCAGCCACTCGCCGCGCGCGTCCAGGAACTCGCCGACGACGTCGTTCTCGAACAACGCCAGGTCCGCCAGGGCGGGCTCGGCCACCCGGATGCTCAGCGCGACCAGGTCGTCGATCAAGCGGCGCCGGGCCGGACGGTAGCCGTAGGCGAGGAGCTGCCGGAACAGGTGCGCCGCCCGCACGGGCAGCGGGTCGGCCGGGTTCGTACGGCACGCGGCGTACTCGGCCGCGTCCCGCTCGGCGGGAGCGAGGCCGGGGGAGAGGGCGAGAACCTCGGCGATGAGCCCGGCGGCCTCGAACGACCGGCCCTCGCCCTCCGCGGACCTGGCCGCCAGCAGCAGCGCGGCGGGTTCGGTGCGCGGCAGGGCCTCGACCAGGGCCGGGGAGAGCGGCTCACGCTCCACCTCGTCGGCGATCCGCGCCAGCACCGTCTCTGAGCGGGACAGGTAGGTGATCGCCTTCGACAGGTCGGCGCCCTCCTCGTAGGCGCGCAGGGTGCTGCGCACCAGGGCCAGCCTGACGATGTCCAGCGGGGCCAGGCCCGCGACCGACTCGGTGTCCCACGGCGCGCCCACGATGCCGACCCGGCCGCCCCGTACCTCCAGCGAGGTCCCGCGCAGCAGCGGGGCCAGCGGCGGCAGCGGGTCGGAGAACGTCTCGGGGGCCTTCATCAGCAGCTCCAGGACCGCGACGTCGATCGAGACCCCGGGACTCGGCTCGAGCCCCTCGGCGAACGCGCGCAGCGCCTCCAGCGCCTGCTCGGCGAACTCCTCGGTGACCCGGATCGCCCGCTCGGCGGAGAAGTCCGCCAGCGTGGTCGTCGACAGTTCGAGCCTGCCCTCGCGCAGGCGCAGCGCGACCACGTCCTCCGGCCGCACCGCCGCCAGCCAGCCCTCGGGGCCGGTCAGGCTGGGCTCGCCGGCCTCGACCACGGTGCGCACCACCCCGCCTCCCGCGAACGGCACTCCGTCGCCGTCGGCGAGACGCGCCCACAGCCGCAGGTCGTCGACGGCCTTCAGCGCGCCCGCCGCCAACTCGGCCCTGGTGGCCAGGTGCGTCAGCACCGCGCCCTCGCTCAACGTCAGAAGCTCGCTCACCCATCCATTGTTCTCGACTTCCGGACACGACGACACCGTGTCCGGAAGTCGGCGCGCCGGGCCGCCCCGGCCTGATCCGGCCTGACCTGGCACGATCTCAGGAAACGACCTCGGGGCGCGGTCCCAGAGCACGACCTCAGTGCGTGACCTCAGTGCATGACCTCAGGGCGCGGTCCCGGGGCACGACCTCGATGACCTCGGAGCGTGGCTTCGGGCGGCGTCCTGACCTCCGGCACGGGGAGGCCCGCCGGACGTCAGGACGCCGCCGTCCCTCTGGGAGGGGCGGCGGCGTTCGGTGGTGGTCACGGGGGCTGTCGTCCGGCCGTTCGGGCCGGAGCGGTGGTGAACGCGGGGGAGACGGGGTCGCCGCAGGGTCCGCGTGGAATGCCTCATCGCCGGGTCACGGAGCGGTGCCGAAACGTGGGTTCTCTGCCAGCCAGGAGGCGTAGCGGGTGCTGCGCTGTACCGCGTCCGCGTGGGCGGCCTTGGCGTGCTCGACGATCGAGGCGGCGGCTCGCGCACCCGGCCCTTCCGGATGCCAGCCCAGTAGCTGCCTCCATCGCAGCGGCGCGTCCGCGAGCGGCACCATCGCCACTCCCGACGTGGGCTGGAAGGTCGCCTGGCACAGTACGGCCGCGCGGCCGACCTTCGCCAGATGCATGCACGTCGCCACGTCCGTCTCGTAGATGGTCTGCGGCGTGAAGCCCGCTCGGGCGCACGCCGTGGCGAAGCAGTCGCCGAAGCAACTGTCGCCCGGGGTGACGGCCCATCGTTCGCCGGACAGTTCAGCCAGTGTCACCTCCTTTCGATCCACCAGGGGATGGTCCTCGTTGAGCAGGACGAAGACCGGGTCCATTCCCACGGTCAGCCACACCACCGGCCCCTCGACCGGCGGGGCGCTCTCCCCGCAGGCGCCGATGAGCGCGAAGTCGATCCGGCCGAGCATGACCATCGTCGTCAGCTCTCTGGCCGACCACGACGTGTACGTGCTCACCGGTGTCGACGGCCACGCCGTGGCGAGCCGGTCGACCAGCCCCCCCAGGATGGGCCCGTTGGTGGCGCCCAGCCGGTAGCGGGGGATGTCGCCGTTGGCGTTGGCGAACCTGACCGCCTCCTCCTGGAGCTCCCGGGCGGCGGGCAGCAGCACCATCGCCCTGGACAGCACCAGTTCCCCGAGAGGTGTTGGTCGCGCGCCATTGTGGTCGCGTTCGAAAAGAGCTCCCCCGAGCACTCGCTCAATCCGTTTGAGCTGCGCGGTCAGCGCGGGCTGTGCCAGCCCGAGGTGGCTGGCAGCTTTCGTGACGCTCCCGGCCTCTGCGACCGCGCGCACGATCCTGAGGTGTCGGAGCTCGAGATCCATACCGGGAAGGTAAGGCTAAGACGTTATGGCCGCAATGCAAACTAGTCACGAAATCTGACTCAATTTCGTGAAAGCGTTCCAACGCGACAGAAGTGATGATGCGAAGAGGTGCGCTGGAGCTCTGACGGGGTAGGCGGTCCCATATGACGATGGGAATCGATCCGAAGGATCTCGCCGAGGAAGATCTGCTCCGTGAGCTGCGACATCTGCACGTTACCCGGACTGAGACGTTCCTGCACGGTTCCGCGGAGGCGCTCGCCAACCACACCACGCGCACCGAGGAACTCGAGCGGGAGTACCTCCGCCGCCATCCCGAGCGGGACGTCGACCCCGAACGGCTGCGCGACGGCGCGCGGCGCCGTTAGACGCGCTGTCAGGAGGCCGTGACTGTCCCGGAGCTGTAAGGGGGGCTGTCAGGGAGCGGGAAGGCGCGACAGGGGCGTGAGAGGCCCGCAGGGGCCGCCAGGGGCCCCGTAGGGGCCGGGGAAGGGTGTGGGCGGGAAGTGGAAGATCTGCCCGGGCCGGATGGGAGGCGCACATGAGCGAGGAACGTCCGCGGGACGTCCAGGCGTTGTCCGACGCGGACACCCGCGTCTACGAGGCGGTGGCCATGCTCGCCGTCGACGGCGGGACCGCCACGGCTGACGAGGTGATCCACGCGACCGCTCTGCCGGAGGAGAGCGTACGGCGCAGCCTGGAGACCCTGACCGAGGCGGGATGGCTCAAGGCGGCCGGGGCCGCCTACGTCCTCGGTCCTCACCGGTGGGGGGTGGAGCGGCTGACACCGGGCCCCGGTATCCATCGGGTGTCCACCGGATGTCCGGCTGTGGTGCGCGGCCGTGGCGTGCGGCGGTCCCGGTGGGCTGTGGCGTCCCGCCCTCCGGTGTTTACCGGGTGCCCTGACATGGGCCCGGACGGATGTCCCGTTGTCAGCCCGATCTCTGACCGGGCGGGCCGCCATTCCGGGCCGTGACCTACATCACATCGTCATCTCGGCCGCGACGCGCGTTCTATTGCCTCCCGAATAGTAACGATCTGATCACGGAGGGGAGGTGCTCCGAGGCGGTTGTCGATCTCCAGGTACGGCACGGCGGGTGGTTCGTCCACCCGGATCGCCCTCAGATACTCCTCGAAGCGGGCCAGCTTCCCCGTGTCCCTGGGCAGTCCCCTGCTCCGCAGCCGGGCCCACAGGGTCGGGCCGTCCGACCTGACCCAGACCAGCAGCACCGGCGCCCCGCCGAGCTCCGCGACCCAGCGCGCCCAGAGCGTGGCGTCGTGCACCTGGGAGGTGAAGGGCCCGTCGAGCATCACCGGGCACCCGTGGGAGCGGATCTCCCTGGCGAGGCGGGTGAGCCCGGCGTACTCGTGCCGCTTGACGTGTTCGTCGTACCAGGGCCCCTCCCGCTCACCCGGGTCACGCCCGTGCGCCTGCAGGGCCGCCTCGACGAACCCGCCGTAGACGGTGTCCTTGTCGAGCAGCGCGGGCACCGGGTCGAGCCGGGAGAGCAAGGCGGCCGCGACGGTCGACTTGCCCGCCCCCGGCGGCCCGCTGACCACCCACAGCGGCGCCGGACCCGCCGGGCCCGCCAGGCCCGCCAGGGGCCGCCCGTCCCCTCCCACGAACGTCAGACCCGCCAGACCCTGGCCACGGCCTCCGCCGTGCCGGGCGCCTGGGCGAGACCGGCGGCGAAGGCGGGCCGCCAGAGGGCCGGGTGGAGGATGTCGGCGCCGAAAACGGTGACGGAGGCCTGGTCGGGTGCCACGTGGGCGACCGCCGCGTCTCCGAGCGCGGCGATCTCCGTCTCGAGACGCCGCCTGGCGTCGAGGTGGGCCAGTGGCTCCACGATGACGACCGCCGAGCTACCCGCAGCCAGGTCGGCGTTCGTCACCGAGCGCACCCCGCCGTCCATGTAGCGGTGCCCGTTGATCCTCACGGGCGGGAAGACGCAGGGCACCGCGCAACTGGAGGCGACGGCGGACACCAGAGGGACCCCTGAATGGCGGTCCCAGACCACGAACTCGCCGGTCGCGGTGTCGACCGCCGTGACCAGCAGGCGGCGCTCCGGCCACTCCCGCACGGGCAGCCGTTCGCCGATCGTCTCCGTCCTGGCCCCGGTGTCCCCGACCCCGAGGGCCAGCGCGCCCACCCGTCGCCTGGCCTCCTCCGGATCCATGGACGCGTCGTTGAGCAGGCCGAAGACCTCAATGACCGCCTTCATGTCGGGCACGGGAGCCGCCGCGGCCTGTTCCGCCTCGGCCTGCACGCCGACCACGTCCTCCAGGTCGGCCCCGGTCGTGATCAGTGTCCCCACCACCGATCCCGCGGAGGTGCCGACGACCAGGTCCGCCTCTCCCAGGTCGAGGCCCGCCCGCCGCAGGCCGGTCACGATCCCCGCCTCCCATGCGATCCCCGCGATACCGCCGCCGCCCAGCACCAGTGCTCTCGTCATGCGCCCATTGTCACCTTCCGCGTCGCCCACGCGGACGGTTCCGTGGGCGGGCGACCAGGACCTGCGCTCACGCGGCGCCGTACCTCCTCAAGGCCTCTCTCGGCGGCCCGAGGGGGCCCGAGAGGGCCTGAGGGGCACGGCGGGCCCGGGGTCAGACGTCACGGCCTCTCATTCCCTCCTGACCGGGGTCGAGCCCCCAGGAGATGATCCGCCGGGGATGGATGCGGATGACCTCCCGGCTCAGGTAGGGCGCGGGCGGATCCACGTCCTCGAGAGCCTCGGCGACCCCGCGGATCTCCACCCCCCTGACCTTCCAGGGCTTGTGGGAGGCGATGTCGTCGACGACGAAGGCGACCCTGCCGTTCTCCCTGACGTTGCGGAACTTCCTGGTCGTGCCCATCGCCAAGCCGCGGATGTCGATCGTGCCGGTCTCCGGGTCGACGGAGAAGCTGGTCGGGCTGTTCTGCGGTATGCCGTCCGAGCCGACGGTCGCCAGACGCCCGAGGAGCTGGCCCGAGAGATAGTCGAGCTCTGCCTGTGTGAAGGTCATGATCCCAGCGTGCAACCTCAATCCCGGTCGAGGTCAAGCTAAGGTGGAACGTGTCCAAGAACCTGGAGATGACCGTCGGCCAGCTCTCCTCGCGTAGCGGGGTCGCCGTCTCCGCGCTGCATTTCTACGAGGCCAAAGGCCTGATCCGCAGCCGCCGTACGGCGGGCAACCAGCGCCGCTTCACCCGTGACACATTGCGCAGGATCGCCTTCATCAGGGTCTCGCAGCGGGTCGGGATCCCCCTCAGGACCATCCAGGACGCGTTGTCCGCCCTGCCGGACGAACGGACCCCCACCCGTGAGGACTGGGCGAGACTGTCCGCGGAGTGGCAGAGCGAGCTGGACGATCGGATCAGGCAGCTCCAGGTGCTCCGCGACGGCCTGACCGAGTGCATCGGCTGCGGCTGCCTGTCCCTGGACCGTTGCGCGCTGGCCAACCCCGACGACGTGGCGGCGGCCCGAGGGCCCGGCTCGCGCCTGATGATCCGGTCGCGTGACCACGCTCCGGCGTGCTCGGGAACGGGCCAGGGAGTCTCCTCCTGCGCGTAGCCGGGCGGCCCGTGCGGGTGCGGGCCCAGGGAAGAGCACGCCGACCGTGCTGATCGGCACCGGGCGGCCGGCGCGGGTGCGGGCTCCGGGTGCTCAGAGGCCGTGGGCGCTCAGCCAGATCCGGTTGGCGCGCTGGTCGGCCAACACGCGCCCGATGTCCTGACCAGGGCAGGGCGCGTCCTGCTCGACGACCAGCCAGCCCTCGTAGCCGCGCAGCTCGCGCAGGACGCCCGGCAGATCGACCTCCCCGGCCCCGAGGGCGGGGAAGGCGTCGCCCGCGATCACCGCCGCCAGGTCGCCGCCCGCGGCCCTCTCCCGGTCACGCGCCCGCCTGCTGGCGTCCTTGAGGTGGATCTGCCTGATCCGGTCGCCCCAGTGCCGAAGCGCGATCACCGGGTCGCCGCCCGCGAGCCAGAAGTGGCCGGTGTCCAGGCAGAGCGAGACGTCGGTGAGTTCGAGCAGCCTCTCCACCTCCTCCGGCGTCTCGACGAGCGTGCCCAGGTGGTGGTGGAAGACGGGTTCGAGGCCGCGGTCCCGGCAGCGGTCCGCCGCCTCCTGGACCCGCGCGGCGAAGTCGATCCAGGCCTCACCCGGCAGGCCGGGGGCGACTCCCTGCGCGAACCTCCTCGGGTGGGGAGGACAGGCGAGGGTGAGCCGGGGAGCGAAACGCCCGTCGGCGACCGGCACGCTCGCGAACACCGCCAGCGCCGTGTACAGCCCGGCCAAACCGGCGGCGAAGGCGTCCTCGTCGTCGTAGCGCAGGTCGACCTGGCCTCCGGCCAGGCCCATCCCGGTCCTGGCCAGCCGCTCCCGCAGCCCGCCGCCGGTGCCCAAATAGCCGATCGGCCCCGAGTCGACCCCCTCGTACCCGGCCTCGGCCAGCGCGTCGAGCAGGAGGTCGGGGCTGGGCAGGGCACCGTCGGCCCGCTTGATTCCGAAGTTGACGGGCGCGTTCGCGACCTTGATCGACATGGCCTACTCCGTGCAGGTCAGCCAGCGGATGGGGTTGTCGTGGGTGATCATGTGGATGGTGCCCTCGCCGACACCCGCCTCGCGCAGCCTGGGCAGGAAGGTGCGGAACAGGTGGCTGTAGCCCGCGCCGCCGTACCGCTCGATCTCGGAGACCCGGGACAGGCCGCTGCTGAGCAGCAGGTTGCGGGCGTGTCCGGCCTCGATGAGGTCCAGCGCGTCGCGCAGCCGGTCCTCGCCCAGGGAGGCGAGGCAGACGTAGCCGCCGGACTCGACGATCTTGCGTGCGGTCACCGGGTCGGTTCCCGCGTCGGCGACGCTGATCCGGTGGGCGGGCAGGCCCTCGGAGAGCAGGATCTCCATCAGGACCAGGCCGCCACGGTGGTGGACGGCGACCGGCAGGCCGGAGGCCAGGGACGCCCTGGCGGCGGCCATCGCGTAGCGCTCCTCCGCGGGGGTCGGCTCCTCGCCCCAGATGCCGATCTCGCCGATCACGCCGGGGCGGGAGCCGGTGCCGTCGAGGCCGTCGTCGATCTCGTCCATCAGGTAGGCGGTGAGCGTGTCCACGTCGGCGTTCAGCGTCCAGGAGGGGCTGAACGGGCCCGCGAAGAACCCGGTTCCGGCGATGACGGCGACCCGGCTGCACGCCGCGACCCTGGACAGGGTTGCGGCGTCACGGCCCGTGCCGATGCAGCTCAGCTCGACCACCAGGCCGAGCCCGTCGGACCTGCGCAGCTCGCGCAGCTCTCCGGCGACCGCGTCCTCCTCGTCCAGCCAGCGGTGCGGGTCGGACGGGGCGCCCGCCGCCCAGCGCAGGTCGGTGCGGAGGTGCTCGCGAGGCAGGACCGATCCGCCGATGGCGGACACGGCGCAGGGGCCGTTGACAGTCCTGACGCTGACGGTCTTGACAAGTGGAGCCTCAGACATGAACGGACATTAACCCACTTTTGGTGTGAAAATCACCCAAGTCCACAGGGTTTTACCTTGTGGTTGTCGGTTGCGTTTTCAAACCATTGACAGGCGCGGGCCCGCCGCGTGAGCCTCAACGCCTTTGTGTGCGGGACATCCGGGACCGTCCGCGGTGACTCCCCGCCGCTCGGCGACCGCGGGAAACCGGCCGAAGGATCATCGGAGAACGGCGGTCCGGGATCTCCACCGACCGGCACCTCATCGAGGGGCCGCTTCCCCCGGATGCGACCGGTCGCATCCGGGTGACCAGATCGTAAGCGTGTCATGTGCCGCACAATGACCGCAGATGGGACGCGCAACCATATTCTTAGGCATTCTTAGGTGGAACCGACAGGCCAGGGGAGTGTGTGGCTATCTCAGACGAGGTGCGGGGTGCCCGTGACGAGTCCGGGCGCTCGTTGGAGACCGGCGACGCCGACGTCCTGAAGGACGAGGCGGCCCGGCGGTCGAGCATCCACGGCTGGCTCGACGGCATCAGGTCGACCAGCGCGGGACGGCTCACCCTCAAGATCGTCATCGGCGTCATCGGCTCCGCGCTGGTGGCCGTCGGCCTCATCATGATCCCCTTCCCGGGGCCCGGCTGGCTGGTCGTCTTCGCGGGCCTGGCCGTGCTCGCCACCGAGTTCCACTGGGCCCACCGCCTCCTGGAGTTCGGCAAGCGGACGCTGGCGGCCTGGACCGTCTGGCTCGGGCGCCAGAACTGGGCGGTCAAGGTCCTGGTGGTGCTCGTCGCCGCCCTGGCCGCCCTGACGATCATCTACTACGGCCTCAGGCTCAGCCTCCACTTCGACCTGATCGCCGAGGCCCGCGCCTTCCTGAGCCGCTGACGCCGCACTCGATCCTTTACCCGAGACCGACGGTCACGTGAAGCTTTCGATGCGTGACCCTCCGTAGTGTCCTCTGCGTCTCATCCCCAAGGACACCAAGGAGAGTGACGCTCGATGCGCACCCTGCCCTCGATGGTCGCGCTGGTCGCGGCCGGAGTGGTCGTCATGGCCGGTACGGCCAACGCCGACAGCGTGAACCTGAGCGCGACCGTGAACCCCGGCGACGCGACCTTCCTCAGCCCCCAGCTCGCCCCCACGGCCCCCTACAAGGGTCACGTGCTGGTCAAGCTGGAGAACAACACCGAACCGACGGAGGTGAAGATCATTAACTGCCGCGGCCGGTCCATCGGCAAGGTCGCCATCCCCGCCAACGACCACGCCGCCTACGTCGCGGCCACCGACTCCCCGGCTCCGGAGTGCGTCCGGTTCAGGCTGAAGAACGTCGGCGACGCCCCGGTCACCGTCACGGGCGCGGGCTACTTCTAACCCGGTAACCTCCGGGCTGCCCCGGTCGCCTCGGCGCCGGTCTCTCAGCCCGGAACCCTCCCGGCCTGGAACCTCCCGGGCCGGAACCCTCCCGAGCCGGGCCCCTCCCAGGGCCGAGGCGTGTCCCGGCCGGGGGTCTTCCTGGCCGGGTTTTCCCGGTCCTCCTGACATTCCGCCGCGCCGCCCGGGTCCGTCCGGCCCATGGATGCGAGCCGCCCGATGCGGGGCCCTCCGGTTGCGCGAACTCCGGTCCGGTCGCCTGGCCCGCGCCCCTCCGCCCTTCCCGATCGACCGCCCGGATCGGCCGGGCCCATCGGGGTTTCCGGGGAGTGTGGCCGACGCGGGCGATCACACCGGATGGGCGGGCGGGGTGCCGCGTTCGGGACGCCGGGCCCGCAGGATCTCGCGCACCTTGGCGACGTCGTGGGCGGCGGTCACGGGGGAGTCGGCCGAGCAGTACGCGTAGACGCGGTTGCCCTTGCGGTCGAGTTCGCCGGTCCACCAGCGGAAGCACCGGCCGTCGGTGAGGACGAGCAGGTCGGTCCAGACGCTGACCAGCGCGACGCCGAAGCCCAGATGGACGTCGGCGGTCACCCAGAGGTCGGCCAAGGCGTGCTTGAGACGCTCGGCGGCTCCCACGGCGGGGATGGCCCAGCGGTCGTCGGGCGACGGCTGCGCCTCCGGCGAGGGGGACGGTGAGGGACAGTAGGGGCGCAGGCCGCCCAGGCCACGCGGGGGTGGGTTCATGCCCTCCACGATGGAGACCGGCGAACACGGGGAGTAGCGAACCGGCCATGACGTTCCGGCGGTGGGAAGGGGCGCCGGGATCTGTGTGACCGTGTGGAACCGTGACCGCCGGAGACCGGCGCGTGGTCGGCGCGACCATGTCGTACGGCGGGCGGAACCGTCCCGGGGGCGGCCCCGCTGTCGGGGGAGTTCCCCGGTGTTCGGAATCCCCCTTCACATTGTGAACATGTGACGCTACGGTGTGTAAGTGACCGAACACGGAATCGCATGTGGGGTGCCAACTGGTTCTGGAGTTCGGATCCGCTTCCCCCGAGCGTGCAGTCGAAGGAGAGCGCGATGCCCGCACCGCGTGATCTCGACCCGAGCGCGAGCCCCCTGGCGTTCTTCGGCGCCGAGGTGCGACGCTACCGAGCCGAGAAAGGCTGGTCCCAGGAGAAACTGGGCGAGCAGATCAACTACTCGATCGCCCTGGTCGGGATGATCGAGACCGCCAAACGCGTCCCGTCGCGCGACTTCACCGCCCGGTGCGACGAGGCCCTGGAGACCGGCGGAGCACTGACCCGGCTGTGGCCACTCCTGAGCCGGGAGGCGTATCCCACATGGTTCCGGCCGTTCGTGGAACTCGAACGCGAGGCGACCAGCTTGAAGGGCTACGAGCCCATGGTGCTCCCGGGGTTGTTCCAGACGGAGGCCTACGCCAGAGCGATGCTTCTGGGAGGTCGTCCCGGAGATTCGCCGGAGCAGATCGAGGAGATGGTGGCCGCGAGGATCGAGCGGCAGGCGATTCTCGAACGAAGTGATCCGCCGGCGCTCTGGATCGTGCTCGACGAAGGAGTCCTGCACCGAACCATAGGCGGCCCCGAAGTCATGCGGAACCAAATCGCCCGGCTCATCGACCTGGGCGGGCAACCTAAGATCACGATCCAGATCGTTCCGAAGGAGACCGCCGCCCACCCGGGGCTTGCGGGGGCCTTCGTCATTGCGGGTTTCCGGAACGGGGTGGATGTCGTTTACTTGGAAACGGCGGCACACGGCCACATCGTCCAGCGCCGTGAGGACATCGAGACAGTCACGTACGTGTTCGACGCCCTTCGCGCGGAGGCACTCCCGCAGAGAGCGTCGCTGGAGCTGATAGCGAGGATGGTCGCGTAATGGACTTGACGGGAGCCGAGTGGCGGAAGTCCAGCCTGAGCAGCACCAACGGCGGAAACTGCGTCGAGGTGGCCAGCAATCTTCCCGGGATCGTCGCTGTGCGTGACAGTAAGGACCCCGCGGGTCCGGCCCTGCTCTTCTCGCCTTCCGGGTGGGGCGCCTTCCTGGAGGCGATCAAGAAGGACGGTCGCGAGATCTGAGGATGGTCGAGCGACGAGCCCGGCCGGGCTTCCATCGGTGAGACCGGCTCGGGGATCCGCTCGACCACGGCCTCCCAGCCCTCCAGGGGAAAGTCGTAGTAGTCGGCGTCCCATTCGGCGAACAGCTCCACCGCGTCCCCGCCGAAGGCATCGAACAACGGGCGACGGTCGCGGACCTAGGACTTCGGTATCCCGTCGTACGGATGAGCTCAGACATCATGCGGATTGAGTGGCGAGTTGTGTGAGTTTCCTGCATAGAACCTCTTAGTATGGATCCGATACCCGTACTAGGGAGCTCTCCATGCTCTTGAGATTCAAAGCGGCCAACCATCGGTCCTTCCGCGACGAGTTCGAGCTGCATCTGACCGCGACCAAGTTCAACCAGGGGTCGGCGAGACGGGCGGGGCTGCTGGAGGAGCCGGATCTCGCCTACGTCCCGGCCGCCGTGGTCTACGGTGCCAACGGATCGGGTAAGTCCAACGTCCTGACGGCCATGCGCTGGATGCAGCAGGCCGTCCTGCACTCGGTCGACCGGTGGTCGGCCGGCTCGGTCGCCGACGATTGGCAACACCGCAGTCCGGTGCCGCGCGAGCCGTTCATGCTCGACCTGGAGGCGCGGCTGGGCACCTCGCACTACGAGGTGGACTTCGTCCTCGACGGCGATCGTTATGTCTACGGCTTCGAGGTCTCCGACGAGCGAGTGGAGGCCGAGTGGCTGCACGCCTACCCGGGCGGCCAGGCGCGCAGACAGGTCTGGTTCGAGCGCGAGGCCGACACCGCCGAGCCGTTCCGCTTCCCGGGAGAGGGGCTGAAGGGGGCGAAGGAGAGCCTGGTCCCCCGGACCAAGGACACCGCGCTCTTCCTCACCGTCGCCGCCGACTACGACCATCCGCAGCTCTCTCCGATCCGGGACTGGTTCCGGGGCAACTTCTGGTGGGTCAGCCTGAGCCATGACCAGGAGGCACGCCGCAGGTTCACCGCGTCGATGCTGCGCGACCCGGTCCGCAGACGGCAGATCGTGAGCCTGCTGAAGGTCGCCGATCTCGGGATCGTCGGCGCCGAGGTCGAGCACGAAGGGCGCGTGCCACGCATCCGCCTCATCCATGAGGGGATCTCGGGGCCGATCGACATGGACTTCCAGGACGAGTCCGCCGGTACCCAGTCGTGGTTCGCGTTCATCGGACCGATGCTGGAGGCCCTGGACAAGGGAGCGCTCCTGCTCGTCGACGAACTCGACGCCTGCCTGCATCCGCTGCTCGCCGCCGAGGTGGTGCGTACCTTCCAGAACGAACAGGCCAATCCGCGTCACGCCCAGTTCGTCGCGACCCTGCACGACGTGACGCTGATCAGCGGTCTCCATCCCCAGCAGCCTCTCGACCGCGACCAGGTGTGGATCACCGAGAAGGCGGCCGGAGGCCGTTCCGAGCTTTATCCGCTCACCGACGCCAGGCCCCGCAAGGACGAGCCCCTCGCCCGCCGCTACCTGTCCGGTGCCTACGGGGGCATCCCGCGGGTGCACGACGGCGACGTCGCCGACGCGATCACCTACACACCGGACGACGGTGTGCGTGCCGAGCGGTGGGAGTACAGCGCGTGAGCTCCCGCAGAGTCATCCCCGGCGACGTGCCCACCGGCCGCAGGCTGGGTGTCAACCGTGCGCAGAAGGTCGTCACCGTCGTGTGCGAGGGGGAGACCGAGGGCGACTACCTCAGGTTTCTCGAAGATCGCTTCGGCAGGGAGAAGCGTTTTCACATCAACCCGTACACCAGGTCCAAGGGTTTCAAGCCCCTCGGTGCGGTCGAATACGCCGTCGAGAAGCAGAAAGAGCTCTACAAGGCCGAGCGTGAGAACGTCTGGGTCATCTTCGACCGGGACGAGCACTTCGACATCGAGCAGGCCGTGACCCTCGCCAGAAAGAACAAGATCAAGGTCGCCTTCTCCCATCCCTCCTTCGACCTGTGGCTCTGGCTGCACTTCGCTCGCGGCTGTCCTGCCGGGCAGGGAGGCAAGAGCGAGTTCCTGGTCTCCAGGCTCCAGGGGGTCACCGGGTTCGCGAACTACGCCCCGGACGGGAACAAGCGGCTCAAAGACCCGGCCCGGCAGAACGCCCTCCTGCCGGGCATAGGTCAGGCGATCAGGCTGGCCCGGAGCCTGGACGGGCGTTGCGAGAGCGGGTTCTGCGGTCCTGCCCCTGTCGGCACGGACGGTGGGCGAGTGCCCCACGACGACCGCTGCCCGATCCTGAAGAGGGATCCCTCAACGGGGGTCTACGTCCTGCTGGAAAGTCTCGGCTTCACCACCGTCTGACCTCTCGGTGTCCGAGATTGCCCTTTTCCGGCTCGAACGCCTCCTCCTCGACACAGTCGGCAGGTTCGGCGTCTCCGGCAGGTGCCGAACACGCGTCGCGGGCAGCGGTCGCTGACGTCGGAAGTCAAGGATCGCGTCGGCCGTCGATTTCCGGATCGCGAACACCGAGACGATTCCCGGCGGATGCGGACCGCCGGGAACTCATGATCCGGTACGGCGGGCGGTGGCCGTACCCGATCGCCCTTGTCAGGCCAACCGATTCGTTATAGATCACAAGCTATGACGACCTCCCACCCTAAGCTGCGGCCGTGCCTGTGACTTCTGGGATTCACCGACTGCTCGGCGGCGCTGTCACCATGGCCTGTCTGGCCGTGCTGGCCCCGACCGCCGCCCATGCCGCCCTGCCCGCAGACGTCACGTTGCCCGACACCAGGGTGACCGTCCGTGAGAGCCCCGGAGACCCCTTCACGGTGTCCTCCTACACCTTTGACAACCTGGCCTACCTGCGCAGGGGCGACGCGTTCGCCAAGCAGACGGGATACCAGGAGATCACGGTGGCGCCCGGAGGGGCCAAGGCGCTGGCGATCCCCAGCTCCTACAGCTCCGGGCACGACTCGGTGCTGCTCGCCGACCTGGTCGCGGCGAAGGCCGTCAAGGTCCAGACCGTCCAGAAGCCGCTCGTCGCCCACTTCGCCCACTGGTCCCGCGACGGCCGCAAGGTGGTTCTGACCGCCCAGCGGAAGGTGGGGACCGGCTGGGAGACCACCGGGTTCGTGATCGTCGACGCGACGGCGAAGACCGCCCGCACCGTGACCGTCTCCGGGGTGGACAAGACCGCGAGATTCCGGTGGACCCCGGACAACGCCCAGCTGATCGCCGCCTACCAGGGGGGCGTCCGCTTCTACGGCCAGGACGGCGCGGTCAGGCGCACTCTGGCGAAGACCGGTGCCCCCGCCGGGGGAGAGGACGTCTTCTCCCCCTCGGGGAAGGGGCTGATGACCTGGTGCCCGGCGAGCTACACCGAGGACGTCTGCGTCTGGGACCGGAGCTCCGGCAAGCTCGCGCTCAAGGTGAACATCAAGCCGAAGGCTCTGCTCGGCTGGTGGGACGAACGGAGCTTCATCGCCGTCGTGCCCAGCTCGGGCGGCTACCGGGCCGTGGTGGTCGACGTCAAGGGCAAGGGCCTGCGGGTCCTGGCCGACGTCTCCGCCGCCGACTGGAACAAGAAGATCTATCTGAGCTACACCCGTAGCTGACCGCCCCGGCGGGCGAGCTCCCAGAGACTCCCGGCGTCGCCCGCCCATGCCCTCTCGTTCGCGGTGACCGGACCGCGAGGAGGCGCGGGCGGGCCCGATCCGTGATCCGGCCGCGAGGGACGGGCCGCGAGCGCGGAAGACCGGCGGAAGGTCACGCTGCAGGTCAGAGGTACAGGCCGGTGCCGTTGTCGGTCTGCGGCGTGGCGATGGCGTGCAGGTCGCGCTCGCGCATGACGAGGTAGAGCTGCCCGTGGACCTCGACCTCGTACTGGTCCTCCGGATTGAACAGGACCTTGTCGCCGACCTTGACGGACCGGGCGTTCGCACCCGCGCCGCAGACCTCACCCCAGACGAGCCGGTTCGCCATCTTCACCGTCGCCGGGATGACGATGCCCGCGGTGCTGCGCCGTTCCTCTGACTCCTGCTCGATCTTGACCATGACACGGTCGTGGAGCATCTGGATCTCGAACTTCGGGTCACCCACGGTAGAAGCTTATGGGAACGGCGCCACCGGACCGGCTGATGTCGCAAGTCCAGGAAACCCGGGGACGCGAGGCCCCGTCCGGAGAGGCCTGGGGGCACGCGGATGACCACGCCTGTTCCGGGGGCGGGAGACGCGTCGGCAGGCATTGATAACCCCCGTGGCGCGGAAAGTAGGATTTCCCGCTATGACGTCTTCTGAGCTCGTGAGCGACTTCCTCAGCTGGCATCTGGCGGCCAACCCCATCCAGGCGACCCTTCTCGGAGCCGAGGGCTACGACCGGACCCTGGGCGACTTCACCGAGGCGGGCATTCTCGCCAGGGAGCGGGAGTCGCGGAGCTGGCTTGAGCGCTTCCAGGCGGTGGGCGACAGCGGGGAGGCGGAGAGCTTCGAGGAGGAGATCGACCGCGGGCTCGTCATGTCCACGCTGCGGGGCGCCCTGGCCTACGAGGCCTGGCCGACCTGGCGGCGCGACCCCTCCGTCTACGTCGGAGCGATCTTCGCCTCGATGTTCAGCCCGTTCCTGCAGCGCCTCGCACCCGAGGCCGAACTGGTCGAGGCGGCCGTGGCGCGGCTGGCCGAGGTGCCGGGAGTCCTCGCGGCCTGCCGCGCGAACCTGGACCCGGCGCTGGCCGCGGGGCTGCTGGTCGAGCGTGGCCTGGGCCAGGCGCGGACCGCGCGGCGCTTCCTCACCGAGACGGTTCCCGGGCAGGTCGGCGACGAGCGGTTGCGCGCCCGCCTCGCCGAGGCCGCCGAGCCCGCCGCCGCGGCCTTCGACGAGCTGGTCGGATTCCTCGACGGCTTCGAGGCGACGGGCACCTGGCGGATGGGCGAGGAGCTCTACTCGACGCTGCTGCGCGAGCGCGAGATGCTGGGCTACGGCGCCGGCGAGCTGCTCAAGCGCGGCCAGACGGCCTACGAGGAGCTGGACGCGCAGATGCGCGAGGTCGCCCGGCGGCTGCCCGGCGGCTCCGACGACTGGCACGCGGCCATCACCGCGCTCCAGGACGACCACGCGCCGACCCTGGAGGACATGCGGGCCGAGTACGAGTCCGAGACGGAGCGGGCCAGGGAGTTCGTGCGCGAGCGCGGCCTGGTGACGTTCGCCGAGGGCGAGGAGTGCCGGGTGGTGCCGTCGCCCGAGTTCCAGCGGCCCATCCTGGCGGTGGCCTCCTACATGCAGCCCCCGCCCCTGTCCACCTCCCGGGTCGGGCACTTCTTCGTGCCCTTCACGCCCGACTCCTTCACCGAGGAGCAGGTGCGCCAGCGGCTGCGCACGAACGCCAGGGCGCAGATGCCCTCCATCGCCGTCCACGAGGCCTACCCGGGTCACCACTGGCACCTGTCCTGGCTGGCGGGCAGCCCGCGCAAGGCCCGCAAGCTGTTCCGCACGCCGTACTTCGTCGAGGGGTGGGGCCTGTACGTCGAGAAGGTCATGCGGGAGCAGGGCTACTTCACCACGGCCGCCCAGGAACTCGCCCACCTGGACTTCCGCCTCTTCAGGGCCGCCCGCATCGTCGTCGACACCTCGCTGCACTGCGGTGACATGAGCATCGAGGAGGCAGAGGAGTTCATGACCACCAAGTCGTCGCTCACGCCGGGAACCTCGACGGGCGAGGTCAACCGCTACTGCGCGTGGCCGACCCAGGCACCGTCCTACCTCACGGGCGCGCTGGAGATCGACCGCATCCGCGACGACTACCTGGCCGCGGGGCGCGGCGACCTGCGCGCCTTCCACGACACACTGGCGGGCTCCGGCGGGCTCCCCCTCGGCCTGGCCCGCAGGGTGGCCCTGGAAGGCTAGGAACATGCCGGAGAAAGCGCCGGAGGGCCTGCCGGACACCGAGGCGAGGGTGCTGGACGCCCTCGACGACGGGGAGACGGTCGCGCTGCTGGCCGAGCTGGTGCGGGTGCCGAGCGTGACCGGCACCGACGCCGAGTCGGAGCTGCAGCACCGCTGCGGGAGGTTCCTCACCGAGGCGGGGCTGGACGTCGACCTCTGGCGGCTCGACCTCGACGCGCTCAGGGCAGCCCCCGGCTTCCCCGGCACCGAGGCCCCGCGTACGGAGGCCTACGGCGTGGTCGGCGTCACCGAGGGCGAGGGCGATCCCGCGCTCGTCCTGCAGGGGCACGTGGACGTGGTGCCGATCGGCGACCCGGCCAGGTGGGAGGGGGCCGACCCCTTCGGCGCCGGGATCAGCGGCGACGTCCTGCACGGCAGGGGAGCCTGCGACATGAAGGCCGGGCTCGCGGCGAACCTCGCCGTCGTCGCCGCGCTGCGCAGATCCGGGGTACGGCTCGCCAGACCGCTGGCCGTGCACTGCGTGGCGGGCGAGGAGGACGGCGGCCTCGGCGCGTTCGCCACCCTGGCCCGCGGCCACCGGGGCGACGCGGCGGTGATCACCGAGCCGACCGGCGGGACGATCATCACCGCGACCGCGGGCGCGCTGACGTTCCGGATCGAGGTCGCGGGACGGGCCGCCCACGGCGCGACCCGCTACGAGGGGGTGAACGCCCTGGAGGTCTTCTGGCCGGTCTTCGAGGCGATCAGGCGCCTCGAGACCGACCGCAACCGCGACCCCGATCCGATCTTCACCGGCAACCCGCTGCCGTACCCGATCGAGATCGGCACGGTCCGCGCGGGAGACTGGGCCAGCAGCGTGCCCGACCTGCTCGTCGCGGAGGGCAGGCTGGGCGTGCGCCTGGACGAGGACCCGGCGGTGGCCCGCCTCGCCCTGGAGACGGTGGTCGCGGAGCTGGATCATCCGTGGCTGCGGGAGCATCCTCCCGCGGTCAGCTGGCCGGGCGGGCAGTTCGCCAGTGGGCGGGTGCCCGCGGGGCACGAGCTGCCGGGCCAGGTCGCCGCCGCGGTGGCCGACGTGACGGGGACGCGCCCCGTGGAGACGGCCGCGCCGTACGGCAGCGACCTGCGCCTGTACACCGCGGGCGGCATCCCCGCCCTGCACTACGGGCCGGGCGACGTGCGGCTGGCCCACGCCCCGCGTGAGCGGGTCGAGCTGCGGGAGCTGCGGGAGGTCAGCAGGGCGCTGGCGCTGCTGGCCGTACGGCGCTGCGGGGTCAGGGACTGAGCCTCACACGTCGAGGAACCCTCGAAAGGTCCCCGGCGTCCGGCGGCGGCCCGTGTCGCCGGACGTCCCGGCAGCGGGGCGTCCGGCGTTCGCACGGGCGTCGGAGGCGTCAGAGGGCGGGCACGCCGGACTCGACGGGCAGCCCCGCCTCGGCCCAGTCCTGGATGCCGTCGCGGTACTTGCGGACGTTGGTGTAGCCGAGCGCGGTCAGCCGCCTGGCCACCGCCTCGCTGTTGCCGCAGGCGGCGTTCGAGCAGTAAGTGACGATGTCAGCGTCCCTGTCGGGGAGCAGCTCGGCGGCGCGCTCGGCGACCTCGCTCTCGACCAGGGCGATCGCGCCGGGCAGGTGCTGCTGCGCGTAGTAGTCGCCGCCGAGGGTGTCCAGGACGACGACGGTGCCCGCCTCGATCGCGGCCTTCAGCTCGTCGCGGGTGATCAATGTGGTCATGGCTGGCCTCCAGGGCCTAAGGGGACTATAGTCCGTTTATGTGAGTGATCTGGAATCTAACGGACCGCAGTCCGCTTCGTCAACCGAGTCGCTGCGCATGCTGCTGGACGAGCCTCAGAAGGAGCGGGCCGACGCCGCGCGCAACCGCCTGAAGGTGCTGGCCGCCGCGGCGAGGCTGTTCCGGGAGAAGGGCGTGGACGGCGTCTCGATGGACGCGGTCGCCGCCGCGGCGGGGGTGGGCAAGGGCACCCTCTTCCGGAGGTTCGGCGACAAGTCGGGACTCGCCGTCGCGCTCCTGGACGAGCGGGAGCGCGAGCTCCAGGAGGCGATCCTGACCGGCCCCGCCCCGCTCGGCCCCGGGGCCGGGGGCGCCGAACGGCTGGCCGCGTTCGTCGAGGCCTACGTCGACTACCTGCTGGGCCACCTCGACCTGGTCCGCATGTCGGAGACCGCGAGCCCCGGCGCCCGATACCGCATCGGCTCCTACCGGTTCTGGCACCGCCACGTGACGATCATGCTCGTCGAGGCCCGCCCAGGATGCGACGCGGGCCCCCTCGCCCACGCCGTGCTCGCCGCGCTGTCCGCCGAGCACGTGACGGCCCTGGTCGCCGAGTACGGCGAGGCCCGCGCCAGGCAGGCGATACGGACCCTGGCCCTGGGCTGAGGGCTTCCTCGCCCGTACTCAGGCGTAGGCGCCGCGGACCTCGACGATGTCGGCCAGGGGGAACTCCAGGTAGTCTCCGGCCTCTTCGCACCAGGCGTCCAGCATCCCGCTGTGCAGCTCGCCGTGGCTGATGGTCGCGGTCAGACCGTCGGTCAGCGTGATCGCCGCCCGCACTCCACGGTCCACCACGAAGCCGAGCAGCGACTGCTGGGCCGTCGGCAGCCGGGAGGCCATGCGGCCGATCACCGCCCATGTCCTGCCGTTCTGCCGGGCGGCGTCGCCCTCGGCGGAGAGCAGCCGCTGGGCGTGCTCGTGCGGGTCGGGCGGGGTCTCGAACAGGGAGTACGGCGGCTGCTCGAACTCGGCGACCCGGCCGCCGGGCAGCAGGATCAGCCGGCCGCCTCGAGGTTCCTCGATCCGGGCGCGGCGGACGGTGATCTCCCCGGTGTCCTCGATCGGGACCGGGGCGTAGCCGTTCTCCCGCAGCGCGGCCAGGGTCTTGCCCGCGGGCATGGCGCTGGCGAGCACGGTCGGCGCGAGCAGCCGCAGGCCCAGCCTGCCGAGGCGCCGGTGCCCGGCGATCTCGGCCAGCAGCACCGGGTCGGAGGCCTGCACGATGCAGGCGACCGTGGACACGGTGACCTCGCCGTGCCGCCTGGCGACGTCGCGCACGAGGTACTCCAGGGGTTGCGGCACCGTGCCGACCTCGGCGAGGTCGGCCAGCAGGTCTTCCGCCGAGCATCCGGCGTCCATCGCCCGCCGCACGCTCACCGGGCTGAACCGCCACACCGAGGCGGCGCCCCTGGACTCGCGGTCCGCGGCCCGGTCGAGCAGCTCCGCCAGTTCGGCGGAGGGCGGGCCCGTCACCACGGCGGTGAGGTCGGCGCCGAACAGCGCGCTCCGCCGTACGCTGGCCAGCGCCCTGGTCGAGCACTCGACCAGGGCCGGGTCGTTCTCGACGAGCGGCGTCGAGTCGTCGTTCTCGTCCCCCGCGGCCTGCAGGGCGGCCAGCGCGCGGCCCAGGTCGGTGATCGTGTCGTAGGCGATCAGCCCGAGCATCCCGGCCTCCTCGAGCACGGCGGGGGCGCACTCGCCCAGGAGCGGCTGGTCGAGCAGCGGGGCGTGCCAGTGTGCCGACCCGACGAGCCCGGCCCGGTCGGCGCACGCCGTGCTGGCGGGCAGGCGGGCCAGCACGCCGAGCACCGCCCGCCTGGCCCTGGCGACCATGGTCCCCGCAGGGTCGTCGCCGAGCACCGTGCCGTACTTGCCGTCGACCCTGCGCAGCGAAGAGCGCTCCATCCGCCACCAAGCGGACAGCAGCACCCGCAGTCTCGCCGCCGCGTCGTCCAGCCGCCATCGGTCGAACTTCTCGGTCGGGACCAGTCCGCCCGCCGAGTCGTCCCAGGCCAGCAGCCGGGCGACCGCGCAGATCTCCAACAGCAGTCGGGTCTCGTCCTCGTCGCAGCCGGTGTCCTTGGCCAGCCTGCGCACCTCGCGCACCCCGACCCCGCCCGCCTTCAGCAGCGGCAACGGGACCTTGGCGGTGTTCTCCAGCATCGCGGCGCAGCGCTCGACCACGTGCGGGGCCGCCAGGGTCATCAGGTGGTCGACGGCCTCCGGGTCGACGGGGACGGTCGCCAGGTCGGGCGGGGCGGGGGTGAACGGAGGGTGGTAGTCGGGGCCGCGCAGCGCGAGCGCCACCTCCCTGGGCATCTCGGCGGCGTTCCAGCCCGGCCGGAAGAGCAGCCCGTGGTCGCTCGCCCACTTCTGCGGGGAGCCGGGGAGCACGAACCGGCCGCCGTCGACGTCGCGGGCGGGGCCGTCCCAGGCGAACTCGTCGAGCAGCTGTCTCGTCCCCTTCGGGGCCCGCTCAAGCAGGGCGGCCAGCCGTCCCGGATCGGAGAGCACCTCGGTGATCTTCGCGATCGTCTGGCGCTTCTGGCCGTTGGGCAGGCCGAGCGTCCTGGCCAGCGCGCGCAGGGCGTCCGCGCTGACCGTCCACGAGTTCAGGTAGTGCGTGAGCGGCTCGCCGAGACCGCACGGAGCCGTCCACCAGCGGGCGACGCCTCCGGCGATCCGGATCCGTCCCTCGTCGTCCGGCCAGGCCAGGGCATGGTCGAACAGCAGGTCGACCCAGGGGGCCGTCTCGGCCTCCGGCACGCCCATGAACCGGGCCAGCGCCTCGAGGTCGACGCCGTCGCCCAGGGCCAGCGCCGCCTGCGCGACCTCCAGGGAGGGCAGCGGAAGACCGCGCAGGACGGCGGAAACCGCGGGTCCGGCGCTCAGCCGCTGTGCCAGGGTGTCCAGGCGACGTGGCCAGGGCGGGGCGATGGCGTCCGGCCGGTTGGCCAGAACCCGGGTGAGCCGTTCTTCGTCGAGGGTTTTCAACCAGCCGAGCAGGTGATCGTCCATCTCGCAGCTCTCTGCAGGAATCTCGCGCGGGGACTCTCCGTGAGCCATAAACATCCACGGTAATGCAGAGGGCGTTGCTGACGGGATGCACCGCGCAGAATGCGACTGGTTCCGGCGATGTTCTCGGGATGTCCTTGCGGATTTTGACCGGCCCCGGGGCCGCCCGTGGGGGTACGTGGCGGGCCCCGGGAACCGATCGGCGCCAGGTGAGGGGAAGAGGCGGCGCCTTCCAGGGAGGATCAGTTGCCCGCGCGGGACGGGTGCTTTGGAGCCGCTATCCGAGAACGGCCCAGACGATCTTGCCATAAGGCGCCAGGGGTGCCCAGCCCCAGCGCACGCTCAGCGACTCGACGATGTGCAGTCCGAGCCCGCCGATGTCCAGGGGTGACGGATCGCGTAGCGCGGGGAAGCCCGATCCGGGATCGTTGAGAGCGCAGGCGACCAGGCTTCCGCGGCGCAGCAGCGAGAGCCTGATCGGCTCCTTCGCGCGCGACTCGGCAAGCCGTAGGCCGTGCCTGAAGGCGTTGGTGGCCAGCTCGGAGACGACCAGCTCCATGTTCTCGCTCAGCTCGGTGAGCTTCCAACCGGTGAGCGTCCCCGTCGCGAAACTGCGGGCCGAGTGCACGGACTCGGCCTGCGGGGGCAGCACGAAGGTGGCGCTTGCCATGGCCGTCGACCCGGAGAGGAGGTCACGAGCCGTATCGGGCCACCAGCCGACGGGGGGCCACCAGTCGAGCGCCGTCCAGGAGGTTCGGGAGAGCGCGGTTTGGGCGGACTGCACAGCGATCATCATGGTGCAAACTCCCGTGCAGGTGCAAGAGCGAATGCACGTGCATAAGGTGTGTGCAACCGCTACGGTTACCCATGAATTCGGCAATCAGGACAGAAAGGGGATCTTGTCCGCGGCTTAGGAATCTTGTGCCGCGAAGTGACAGACTGTCGATCAGGAAAGCGAGCGAGGAGCAACCACGTGTCCATGGACCCGCCCGGTACCGGTTCCACCGTTCGGCGCATCATGCTCGGCGCAAGCCTGCGTCGCCTGCGTGAGGAGAAGGGACTTCCCCGCGAGGTGGCCGGATTCCACATCCGGGCCTCGGAGTCCAAGATCAGCCGGATGGAGCTGGGCCGTGTCGGTTTCAAGACACGAGACGTGGAAGACCTGCTCACCCTGTACGGCGTGCTCGATGACGCGGAACGGCGCGGCCTGCTGGAGATGGTCCGCGAGGCGAACACCCCCGGATGGTGGCACAAATACGGCGATCTCCTGCCGAACTGGTTCACCACCTATGTGGGACTGGAGGAGGCGGCGAACGTGATCCGCACCTATGAGGTGCAGTTCGTTCCCGGCCTGCTGCAAACGGCCGCCTACGCGCGCACCGTCATCCGGTTGGGCTACCCGGACGTGCCGGAGGCGGAGATCGAGCGTCGCGTGCATATGCGCATGCAGCGTCAGGAGCGTCTGACGAAGAAGGACAGCCCGCGCCTGTGGGCGGTCATCGACGAGGCGGCCCTGAAGCGTCCTATCGGAGGACGGGAGATCATGCGGGAACAACTCCAGCACCTGCTGGAGGTGGCCTCGCTGCCCAACATCACCCTCCAGGTGATGCCCTTCCGGTTCGGCATGCACGCAGCCGAGGGGGGTGCGTTCAGCATCTTGCGGTTTCCCGAGTCCGACCTGTCGGACGTCGTTTATGTCGAGCAGCTCTGGGGTGCCCTTTACCTGGACAAACGTGAGGACATCGATCCATACCTCACGGCTATGGAGCAGCTGTGCGTGGAAAGCACCACGCCTGGGGGCACCGCCGAGATCCTCGGCGACCTTCTCAGAGAGATCTAAATGAAGCACACCTACAACGGCATGCCCGCCACGGACCTGGCCGAGGCGAGCTGGCGGAAGAGTCGTCACAGTAACTCGACGGGCAACTGCGTCGAGTTGGCCGAACTGCCCGATGGCAGTATCGCGGTCCGGAACTCCCGCTTTCCCGGGGGTCCGGCACTGATTTACACCCGCGACGAGATCCGTGCGCTGGTGCTCGGGGTGAAAGACGGGGAGTTCGACAGCCTTACGGTGTAACGCCGTTTTTACATCGCGGCCGAGTGGTTAACCTCGGTGCGCCGATGACGTAACTCGGGGAGCGGGTCGGCAGGAAAGAGTGTGAGCCAACAGCGAATGGGGGCTCACGCCATGCTCGACCAGATGACCTTGTATCCCGTGGCCGACGACGTGCTGTTCGCACCGGGCGGTCGCGTTGTGATCCGCACCTATGGCGTCGCCTCGCAGGCCACAGGCGACGGTGCGACCACTCCGGTGTCCTACCGCACATGGGTCACCGGAGTACGCGACCAGCCCCGCTACTGGCGGTGGAGCCACTTCGAAGAGGCCTGCCGCGGTCACCGCAGGGTTCTCGAATGGCTGACCGGCCGCGGGCCGCAGCCCGGAGTGACGGCCGCCTGAGGGAGGCTCACACCCGAGCGGGGCGTCTTATCTGTCGTGGCCCGGTCCCGGGCCGCCGACGTCCCCGCCCAGGCAGGTCCCGCTCCCGATTCAGGCGGGAGAGTTCCAGGTGAGCACGACCGGTTCGCCGTGTTCGAAGCCGAGCCTGGAGTAGGTTCCGGTGTCCAGGCGGAAGAGCCTGCCGTCCTGTGGGGGCAGGCCGAGCCACCGGGCGCACAACACCCGCAGGAAGTGCCCGTGGGCCACCACGGCGACCTCGCCGTCCGCGGCGCTCGCCCTGGCGACCACCCGGTCGGCGCGCGCGGCGACCTGCTCCGCGCTCTCGCCGGGATGTTCCGCGTCACCGGGGATCACCCCGTCGCGCCACAGGTACCAGCCGGGACGCGTCCGCCGGATCTCCAGGGTCGTGATGCCCTCGTAGCCGCCGTAGTCCCACTCCCACAGGTCCTGGTCGATCTCGTACGCCGTCAGCCCGGCCAGCTCGGCCGTACGGCGGGCCCGCAGGGCGGGGCTGACCAGGGTCAGATCGAAGGACATGTCCTTGACCAGCGGCGCGAGCGCCCGCGCCTGGTCCTCGCCCCTGTCCGTCAGCGGCAGGTCGGTGCGGCCTGTGTGGCGGCCGTCCCTGCTCCACTCGGTTTCGCCGTGCCTCAGCAGAATCATCTCGTTCATTGGGACCCATCATGCCGGTACGGCCCGCACCGCCCCTCTCGCGCCCTGCCGGTACGGCCCGCCCCGGCGGGCGCATGGAGGTGCGGACGCGGACGCCCCGGTGAGGCATGGTGGTGGGACACGACGCTCCGCAGGTGAACGCGCGATCGGGGAAGGGAGCCGTGAGAAGCTGGGGCAGTGACGATATCTGTGGGTTTGGTGGGCGCGGGGCCGTGGGCGGAGATGGTGCACGCGCCGATGCTGGCGGCCGGACCGGACACGCGCCTGGTGGGCGTGTGGGCCCGGCGTCCCGCGGCCGCCGCCAGATTCGGCGTCCCGGTCTTCGAGCGGATCGAGGAGTTGTTCGACAACTGCGAGGCGGTCGCGTTCTCCGTGCCGCCCGCCGTACAGGCCGAGCTGGGGGTGCTCGCCGCGAGGGCGGGCAAGGCGCTGCTGCTGGAGAAGCCGCTCGCCGCGGACCTGGCCGGGGCACGGCGGCTGGCCGAGGCGGTCGCCGAGGCGGGCGTGCCCTCCCAGATGGTTCTCACCTGGCGTTACTCGGAGGCGACCAGGGCGTTCCTGGCCAGGGTCTCGGCCCTCGAACCCTTCGGAGGGCACGCCGTCAGCGTCTCGGGATCCATGCTCGGCGGCGACTTCGCCACCCCGTGGCGCCTTGAGCGCGGCGCGATCCTCGATGTCGGCCCGCACATGATCGACATGCTGGACGCCGCGCTCGGCCGGGTCACCGAGGTCCGCGCCCACGGCAACCCGCGGGGCTGGGTCGGCCTGCTGCTGGAACACGAGACGGGCGCGGTCAGCGAGGCCTCGCTGTGCATGAGCGTCCCGGGCGAGACGCCCCCCTCCCAGGTGGACGTCTACGGCCGCCTCGGCAGGGAGCACATCGACGGGGGCCGGCTGGGCTCCGACGTCTTCGCCGTCATGCTCGCCGAGTTCGCCGAGACCGTCGAACGCGGTGGCGGCCATCCCCTCGACGCCGCGCACGGCCTGCGCCTACAGGAGATCATCGCCGCCGCGGAACGGCAGCTCGGCTAAAGAGTTTGGCCCCGTCCGCGCGCTGTGCGGTGGGGTGCCTGCGTGGCTTTGCCGTGTTCTGGTGAGGTGCACACCTGGTGAAAACCTGGTGTCCGAACCTTGACGCTGAGCTGTGCAAGGGGATTGATAGCGTTTGTCTGACGTGCAGCGCGTAGCGAAGTCCGGTGTGAGTCCGGCGCTGTCCCGCAACTGTCATGGTGCCAGGGCCGAGTGCCCGGGGACCGAGCCAGGTCGCCTTCCGCTGTGCCGACGTCGTCAACCCTCGTGGAAAAGGGTGACCCTCGTCCCTTCCGGGTCTCTCTGTTCCGATGACCGAAAGGACCTCGCGTGAGGCCCGTACGTACCGCCTTCATCGGCGCGTTGCTCGGTGTGCTGAGCCTGGCCGGATGCGGTCAGAACTCGCCCGCCCCCCAGGACGCGACCGCCCAGATCACGACCGCGACCTCGGCGGCGCCCTCCCCGGCGTCCACGGCGGGATCCTCCGGGGCGGCGGGATTCCCCGTCACGGTGCAGGCGGGCAACGGCCCGGTCGTCATCCAGAGGAGGCCGGAGCGGATCGTCTCGCTGTCGCCGACCGCGACGGAGGGACTCTTCGCCGTCGGCGCGGGCCCCCAGGTCGTCGCGGCCGACGACCAGTCCAACTACCCCGCGGAGGCGCCGAAGAGCACCCTGTCCGGCTTCAAGCCGAACGTGGAGGCGATCGTCGCCAGGAAGCCCGACCTGATCGTGCTCGCCAACGACATCGACGGCATCGTCGCCAAGCTGGGCACGCTCGGCGTCCCCGTGCTGCTCGAACCCGCCGCGACCAAGCTCGACGACGCCTACGACCAGATCACCGACCTCGGCGCGGCCACGGGTAACAAGGCCAAGTCCGAGGAGGTCGCCACCGGGATGAGGAAGCGGATCGAGGCCATCGCCGCCGCGGCCCCCCGGGACAAGAAGCTCACCTACTACCACGAGCTGGACAACACGCCCTACTCGGCGACCTCCACCACCTTCATCGGCCAGATCTACGGTCTGTTCGGCCTGACCAACATCGCCGACAAGGCTCCCGATGCGGCGGGCGGCTACCCCAAGCTCTCCGCCGAGTTCGTCGCCAAGGCCGACCCGGACATCGTCTTCCTCGGGGACACCAAGTGCTGCGGCCAGTCCAGGGAGACCCTCGCCAAGCGTCCCGGCTGGTCCGGACTTTCCGCGATCAAGAATGACCGGGTCGTCGCCCTTGACGACGACATCGCCTCCCGCTGGGGTCCCCGGATCGCCGACCTCGCGGAGCAGGTCGGCGACGCCGTCAAGAAGGCCGCGAAGAGTTAAGTGACCGACCTCTCCCCTTCCTCCGTCTCTCCAGGAGCCCCTGCCGCCACGGCTGAAGGCTCGGCGGGGCACGGACCCGGGGTGTCCCGGCCCGGCCCGTCGCGGGCGAAACCGCTGAGCCCGCCGCGGGCGACCAGGCTCGGCCCGCTCGCCGCGCTCGTGGCCTGCTGCGTCCTGTTGGCGAGCATGCTCGCCGCGCTGCTGGTCGGCGCGGCGGACATAGCGCCGCAGAAGGTGGCGCTGCAACTGCTCGACTGGCTGCCGTTCGTCTCGATCGACTCGGGACTGGCACCGGTCGAGCGGGCGCTGCTGTTCGAGCTCAGGGTGCCCAGGGTGCTGCTCGCCGCGATCGTCGGCGGGCTGCTGGCCTGCGCGGGGGCCGGGTACCAGGGCGTGTTCCGCAACCCGCTGGCCGACCCCTACCTGCTGGGGGCCGCCGCCGGAGCGGGCCTGACGACCACGGCGGCGATCGTGTTCACGACGGGCGACGGCAACTCCCTCCTCGTGCCGGCCGCCGCGTTCGCGGGGGCGATCGGCGGCGTCCTGCTCGCTTACGCGCTGGGTAACGTCGCGGGCCGGGGCAGCGGCACCGCAACCCTGGTCCTGGCCGGGGTTGCCGTCACGTCTTTCCTCACCGCGATCCAGACCTTCCTGCAGCAGCTCAACGTCGAGGAGCTCCAGCGTGTCTACAGCTGGATCCTTGGCAACGTCGGCGGCGGCTGGGAGCAGGTCTGGCTGGTCCTGCCGTACGCTCTGGTCTCCGTGGCGGTCATGCTGCTGTACGGCAGGCTGCTCGACGTCCTGTCGGTCGGTGACGACGAGGCGGCCAGCCTCGGCCTCAACGTCGCGAAGGTCAGGCTCGTCGTGCTGCTGGCCGCCTCCCTGGCGACCGCCTCCGCCGTCGCGGTCAGCGGGCTCATCGGCTTCGTCGGCATCGTCGTCCCGCACGTGGTCCGCCGCCTGGCCGGAGGGTCGTACCGGGTCGTGCTCCCGCTCTCGCTGGTCGGCGGGGCCGCCTTCCTGGTCCTGGCCGACCTGATCGCCAGGACCGTGATCGCTCCGGCCGAGTTGCCGATCGGCGTGGTCACCGCCTTCGTCGGGGCGCCGTTCTTCGTGACCGTGCTCCGCCTGACCAGGCGGGTGGACACATGAGCCGCGTCGAGGTGAGGGGCCTCACCGTCGCCCTCGGGACGCGGACCGTGCTGTCCGGCGTCGAGTTCGAGGTCGGCGGCGGCGACTGGCTCGCCGTCATCGGGGCCAACGGGGCGGGCAAGTCAACGCTGCTCAGAGCGCTGGCCGGGGTGCTTCCCCACTCCGGCGACGTGCTCGTCGACGGCATGCCGGTGCGCGGGCTCAAGCCGAGAGAACGGGCCCGCCTGCTCGCCTACGCCCCGCAGACCCCGGCGCTTCCCGGCGACATGACCGTCTTCGACTACGCCCTGCTGGGCCGCACGCCGTACATTCCCAATCTCGGCAGGGAGAGCCGCCGGGACCGGGAGGTGACCGCGTCCGTGCTGGAGCGGCTCGACCTGTCCTCGTTCGCCTCGCGCGCGCTCGGCAACCTGTCCGGCGGCGAGCGCCAGCGGGTCGTACTCGCCAGGGCACTGACGCAGCAGGCGCCCGTACTCCTGCTCGATGAGCCGACCACGGCCCTAGACCTGGGACACCAGCAGCAGGTCCTCGAACTCCTCGACCGTCTCAGACTGGCCGACGGGCTGACCGTGGTCACGACCCTGCACGACCTGAGCCTCGCGGGTCAGTACGCCGACTCGATGATGCTCCTCGCGGACGGCGGCGCGGCGGCCTCGGGCACCCCGGCCGAGGTCCTGACCGAGGAACTGATCGGCGAGCACTTCGGCGCCCGGGTCCGCATGGCGACCGGCACGGGCGGCAGGCCAGAGGTCCACCTGGAGCGTCCTTGAGGGGCGGCGGGCCCGGATCGCCGCCGGGGGCGGAGTGGCGAGCTCTCCACGATCGGGGCGGGTCGGGGAGTCCTCAGGCGCACAATGGATCTTTCCGGCAGGCGGACGAACATTCGGAGCAGACGATGAGGCTGAGCCACCGCGAGGAGGACGGGGCCAGGCTGGCCTCACTGCTGTGGGAGTTCGGCCCCGGCTGGCGGGCGATCTCCTCGGCGATGGTCGGCGGCGGCATCGGTCCGGTCGAGTGGGTCCTCAACGCCCAGGTGGTCGGCGGCTATTCGCGGATGGACCCGGTCGAGCACCTGCTGGAGCTGGCTCCGCCGGGCCCCGGCGTCGGCATGCTGACCGCGGCCTCCGTCGACCGGTTCACCACGGCGGCCGACGGGGGAGTCGAGGCGGCGGTGACCGTCGGCCTGCGCGTCCCCACCTGGGCCGCGGCCCCCGAGGGCGTCCCCGACCCCGAGCTGGCACCCATGTATCTCCCGGGGACGATCAACATCATCGTCGCCCTCCCGGTGGCGATGACCGACGCGGCCCTGGTCAACGCCGTCATGACGGTCACCGAGGCCAAGACACAGGCGCTGGCCGAGGAGGGCTTCCCCGGCACGGGAACCGCCTCCGACGCGGTCTGCGTGGCCGTACGGGACGAGGGCCCCCAGGAGCTGTTCGGCGGTCCCAGGTCGACCTGGGGCGCCCGCGTCGCCCGCGCGGTGCACGCCGCCGTACGGCAGGGCACCCGCGACTGGGTGAATCGTGATGGAGCGGTTACTTCGGGTTAGAGAATTGTGGGAAGTAGCATGTGGACGGAGGCGAGACTCCCGATACTGAGCAGGTGACCGCGATGGCAACGACGGAGCCGACGACCAGGCGGACGGTTCTTCCAGGAGAGCCGCCGTTCACCGTCAACGACCTGCTCAAGTTTCCCGACGACGGGAACCGCTACGAGCTCTTCAACGGGAGCCTACTGGTGAGTCCCTCTCCAACCCCCCTGCATCAGTTCGCCAGTCTCCGTCTCGCGCGGATTCTCGAAGACGCCGCGCCGCCGGAGTTCCAGCCGCTGCAGGAGGTCAACCTCCGGGTGGGTCCCCGCGACTTCTTCATCCCCGACCTCGTTGTGGTGCCCACGGAGGCCGTCGCGGAGACGGAGCTGATGTTCACGCCAGACGACATCCTGCTGGCCGTCGAGATCGTCAGCCCGACGACTCAGATGCGCGACAGGCACATGAAGCGTTCCGCCTACGCGGCGGCGGGCATCGAGCTGTACTGGCGGGTCGAGCTGTCGGAGGGGCCGTGCCTGCACGTCCTCGAGCTCGTGGGAGACGACTACAAACTCGCGAGCAAGCACGCCGCGGGCAAACCGGCCGATCTGGTCGCCCCGTTCGAGCTCAGCTTCGATCCCGCCGTGCTGGTGCGTCCTCGCGGCTGATCGGCCGCCTCTCTCCGCGCGTGCTCTCGTCTCCCATCCCTCCACGTTCACCTCTCCGTGCTCGGCCGCCGGGTATGACTCCCGGCGTCCGCACGCCCGCCATCGTCTGTGACGTCACAGGGCCGTCGCCTGTGAGGCCGTGACCGCTCCGGCCTCCGGAGGCCTTCTCCTCCCCTGAAGGACTGTCCGATATAGACGTTTTGTCGGCTGGCGACCCCATCGTGGCCGCCGCGCCCGATGGATCTTCCGCCGTGTGCGCTGGCCAAACGGCGACTGTTCGTCTATCAAACGCTTATCCGTGTGCTGTTCTATTGACTTCTGCACTACGGTTGCCACGCTTGTCCTTATCCCCCCTATGGAGTGGCTATGCGGCGGTTCGTTTTGGCTCTGGCGCTCCTCGGCGGTTTCGCTCTCGCGACCGCCGTGACGACCCCTGCGCTGGCACACGAGCATCCCAGCGGCATCACCGACCTCGTGACTCCCGCGGTCGTCAGGGTCGAGGCCAAGGCGCACGTCGACATCACCCTGCTCGACCACATCGGCGAGCTGGTCCACGTGGAGCGCAGCTACGAGGTGCCGATCGGCGACGGCACCGGGACCGTCGTCAACCCCGAGGGCGGCATCGTCACCCTCACCCGGGTGGTCAAGAGTGACAAGGACGTCGCGGTCTACGCCGCCAACAAGATCTTCGCCGAGCACCACAAGGTCAAGATCCCCGAGGACTTCGAGCGGCACACGATCAAGGACCGTCTGCTCAACCACCACCTGCAGGAGTGCTACCCGCCCAAGCTGCCGACGGCCACCTGCATCATCGACGTCACCACCGAGATCCGCGTCTTCCCCAACATCTCCCCGCCGGACGAGGAGGGGTTCAAGGCCGAGGTCGTCCGCGCGGGAGACAAGCCGGACAGTCCCGCCGTGCTGATGCCCGTCGGCCGTGCCGACGGCAGCGCGGGCCTGCCGACGGCGCCGCTCGCGGCCCAGGTGCCGGAAAAGGACGCCTCCCCGGTCGCGGTCGCCGGTTTCACCGGGCGGCCCGCCGCGGGCTTGCAGGAGACCGTGGACATCGGCCACCTGAGGGCCGGAGGCGCGGGCGAGGGCGGCAGGCAGTTCAGGGACCCGCAGGGCAAGGTCGACGAGCCGCAGAAGCTGGGCGCGCTCGTCGACAGGGGCCTGCTCGGCGGCCCGGTGATCGAGGACAAGAAGGGCGAGGTCGTCGGGCTGCTGGTCGGCGGTGGCAACGACGCCCGGATGATCGGCGTGCGGGAGATCACCAAGGCGCTGGCCGAGGCCAAGGTCACGCCCAGGAGAGGGCCGATCGACGCGGCCTTCGAGCAGGCGCTGACCCGCTTCCACACCCACTACTACGGCGACGCGGTGCCCGCCTTCCAGCGCGTCCTCGACCTCTACCCCGGGCACACCGTGGCCGCGGCCCACCTGAAGACGGCCCAGCAGAAACGTGGCACCGCGGAGGACGAGGGGGCCAGGAAGGCGGACGCCGCCGCTCGTGGCGCTCGCGCCGGGCTTCCCCTGTGGCCGTTCCTCGTCGCGGGCGGCCTGCTGGTGCTGGCCGTACTGGCTGGAGCGTTCCTGCTCTGGCGCAGGAGGGGAGCCGCGGAGGAGGAACCAGAGCCGGAGCGGCGGGAGGAGCCGGTCACGCCGCCCCCGCCAGGCCCTCCGCCGGTGCCCCGGCGGCCGCTGCTCGACGAGGGGGCCGACCTCACGGTCGTGGTCGGCCGTTCCTTCCCCGCGTTGCCCAAGGTGACGCCCTCCTCGCCGCTTTCGTCCACCTCGCCCGGTCGGGCCGGTCAGCCCGGTCAGCCGGGTCAGCCCGTGCTGGTCGCGCGCGATCCCGGGGCCGGACCGGCCGCGCGGGACGGCGGGCCCGCTCCCGCGGTCCGGGACACCAGCACCAAGCCGACCGAGGTCGTGCAGAAGTACTGCACCGCGTGCGGGATGCGGCTGGGTCCCGCGCACCGCTTCTGCGGCTACTGCGGTCACCCGTCGGAGACGTGATGGCTCCCAACGACAGAGCCCTGATCGGCCAGGAGGTGGCCGGATACTACGTCGAGGACCTCATCGGCAAGGGCGGCATGGCCGTGGTCTACCTCGCCGTCGACCCCAGGCTGAACCGCAGGGTGGCGCTGAAGATCCTCAACCCGCTGCTCGGTGAGGACGACCGCTTCCGCCAGCGTTTCGTCCTGGAGTCGCGGACGGTCGCGAGCATGGACCACCCCAACATCATCCCGATCTACGAGGCCGACTCGGCGGAGGACGGCACGCTCTACATCGCGATGCGTTACGTCGACGGCCCCGACCTGCGCCGCCTCTTCTACGACCGGGGGCCGATGCCGATCAGCCAGGTCAACCGGATCTTCGCCCAGGTGGCGGCGGCGCTGGACACCGCGCACGCGCACGACCTGATCCACCGCGACGTCAAGCCCGCCAACATCCTGATCGCGGGCCACACCGAGGGCGATCACGCCTACCTCACCGACTTCGGCATCACCAAGCACCGCACCTCGATCTCCGGGCTGACCCAGACCGACCAGTTCATCGGCACCCCTCGCTACATGTCCCCCGAGCAGATCAACAAGGAGCACATCGACGGCCGCTGCGACCAGTACGGCCTGGCCTGCGTGGTCTACGAGGCGCTGGCCGGGCGGCTGCCGTTCCAGCGTGACAACGAGATCGCGCTCCTGTGGGCGCACCTGGCGGAGGCGCCGACCCCGCTCAGCACGCTCAGGCCCGAGCTTCCGCTCGAGGTCGACGGCGTCATGATGCGGGCGCTGGCCAAGGCGCCGGAGCAGCGCTACGACACCTGCACGCAGTTCGTCGCCGAGCTGCGGGACGCGATCAGCGGCCAGTCGTACCAGCTCACCCAGCCCCCTGCCCAGTCCTCAGCCCAGCAGACGAGGGGCGAGGAGACCCACGCGGCGAAGCGGGAGAAAAGGGAGCGGAGGAAGAGCGCGCCCAGACGGGGAGGCCGGGGCATCCTCATCGGCGCGGGGGTCGCCGTCGCGGCCGTCGTCGCGCTGGTCGCGGTGCTCGCCACGGTCCTGCGGGGCGGTGACGCGTGGACCTCGTACCCAGGCTCGTCCGCCGTGCCGATCGCCTTCGAGCATCCCGGCGGTTGGACCCTGCGCCCGCACGCCGACGTGTTCGTGGTGACGTCGCCGAAGGCGGAGGAGTTCGACGCGCTGTTCGGCACACCGGTCACCGCCGACTGGGCGGCGGTCAACGAGATCATCAAGAGCTCCCCGGCGGAGGCGACCGGAATCTACGCGCAGACCCTCGACACCCTCGACCCCAGGAGTGGGGCCCAGCAACTGCAGGAGACCCTGCAGTCCTCGCTGCCGGGCACGGTCAACGTCTTCTCCGAGGTGGTCCAGGTGCGGGTGGGCGGGGAGCCTGCCGTACGGATCGAGGGGTCGATCACCGATCCGCAGCGCGGCGGCAAACTGGACTTCACGGGCTGGGCGGTGGAACGACCGGACGAACCCGCCCTTATGATCTATTTCTGCGCACCGGGCACATGTGACGCCACGCTGGCCAACAGATTCGTGCGCAGCGTGTCCTTCGGGACGTCCTGACTTGTGACCCACTTGTAAGCCACTTGTCTGGGCGTTTTGTCCTGTATGCACGAAGGACGCGAGGGTTTAGTCTCCCCGCATGGCGGTTCCCTCTCCCCTCCTCCGGCACCCCCGCAGGGTGCCGTCCGGCCGACGTGCCCGCACGCCGTCGTCCCTGCGGCACCTCGGCGTCGCGTCGGTCACCCGGCACCTCCGCGCGGTGCCGAGAGCCGACCTCCTGATCGGCCTCGCGATCATCGCCCTCGGCACGCTGGAGGCGTTCACCGTCGCCACCGAGCACGGCGCGACCGAGACCCCGGAACTGTGGTGGATCGGCCAGGCGCTCGTCACCGGTGTGCTGGTGTGGTACCGGCGCCGGTCGCCGGTCGCGGTCTTCATCCTGATGATCCTCGCCCAGTACGTCTGGCACCGGCAGGGCTACGAGAGCTGCCAGACCTGGCAGCTCGCCTCCCTGCTGATCGTCTTTCACACCGTCGCCGCCGAGCTGCCCTTCAAACCGGGCCTCGCCTGGGCCGTGACCGGCGTCCTGGTCTTCGACTCGGGCGCCGTCGACCACCGCTGGCTCCCCTTTGACGAGGTCATCTTCCTCACGGTCATTTTCGGCGCCGCCTACCTGACCGGTCTCGCCGTGCACGCCTACGCCGCCAGGGTCCACCGCCTGGCCGCACACACCGTGCAGTTGGAACGCGACAGGGAACGCCAGGCCGCGGAGGCGGTCGCCCGGGAGCGGACCCGTATCGCCCGCGAACTGCACGACGTGGTCGCGCACAGCGTCAGCATGATGGTCATGCAGGCGGGGGTGCTGCGCCGTACGGGCAGCGCGAGCGAGGAGATGCTGCTCGGCATCGAGCGGATGGGCCGTGAGGCGGTCGACGAGCTGCGCGTGATGCTCGGCGCGCTGCGCATGCCGCTCGACGAGGCCATCCCGCAGCCGGGTCTCGACCTGCTGTCCGGCATGGTGAGCACGCTCGTCTCCTCCGGTCTGCGGATCACCCTCGACACCGTCGGCGACCCGGTACGGCTGCCGCCAGGCCTGGACCTGTCGGCCTACCGCATCGTGCAGGAGGCCCTCACCAACGCGGTCAAGCACGCGAGCGAGTCCGAGATCCGGATCACGGTCACCTACCATGTCGACCGCGTCGAGCTGGAGGTCCTGGACGGTGGCGGCGGCGCCCCGTCCGAGCTGTCGACGGGCAACGGCCTCGTCGGCATGCGTGAGCGCGCCGCGCTCTTCGGCGGCAGGTTCGAGGCGGGCCCGCGCCCCGAGGGCGGCTTCCGCGTTCACGCGTCCCTGCCGATCTCCCACCAGGAGGTGTTCGCCGATGAGCGGATCAAATGAGCCGGTGACACGCGAACCGGTGACGTGGCGGGTCTGTGTGGCCGGAGAACGGCCAGAGGAGGGGGAGAGATGAGCATCCGTATCGTGATCGCCGACGACCAGGCGATGGTCCGCGCCGGGCTGAAGCTCGTCGTGGAGAGCGAGCCGGGCATGGAGGTCGTCGGGGAGGCTCCGGACGGGCTCGAGGCGGTCGCCGTGGCCCGCCGCACCCGCCCCGACATCGTGCTGATGGACATCTCCATGCCGCGCATGGACGGCCTCACCGCGGCCAGGCAGCTCCTCGACTGGCCCGACCCGCCGAAGGTCGTCATGCTGACCACCTTCGACACCGACGAGAACCTCTACGCCGCGCTTCGTGCCGGGACCAGCGGCTTCCTGCTGAAGGTCTCGCCGCCCGAGCAGCTCGTCGAGGCCATCCGCGTCGTCGTCGGCGGCGACGCCCTGCTCGATCCGGCCGTCACCACCAGGGTCATCGCCTCCTTCGCGGGGCGTCACGATCCCGCGCCTCCGCCGCAGCTCGCCGAGCTCACCCCGCGCGAGCTGGAGGTGTTGCGCTTCCTGGCCAGGGGCCTGACCAACGCCGAGATCGCCGGGGAGCTCTTCGTCGGGGAGGCCACGGTCAAGACCCATGTGGCGCGGGTTCTCATGAAGCTTCATCTCCGGGATCGGGCTCAGGCTGTGGTCTTCGCGTACGAGTCGGGCGTGGTGCGGCCCGGAGCCGCGATCGGATAGGTCTCGGGGGGCGGGCGGGGGCCGGGCAGGTTGTCGGAAACGCTCCGGCGGAGTGGCCGGGCGGGTTCTCCGGGTGGTCTGGCGGGTTCTCTGGGGGGCTGGCGGGTTCTGCGGGAAATCGTAGGGACCCGTCCCCTCCCGGGGCGTCCACCTGCGGGAGGACCCGCCATCCCTCTCGCGGGGTAACGGGTCCTTGTTGACGGGTGGAGCCTTCCTGGGGGCGACGGAGCCTTCCGGCCTCCCCGCGACTCCTGGGGGTTACCGCGCTGCCCCACCCGCGGGGCTGTGAACGTGAACCACCCGATTTCGGCCGGGAATCCCGGCCCCTTTGGGGGCCGGGAGGATGTCAGGCGGTGGTGTTCGCGTACGGGCCTGGGGCGCTCGCGGCGGGGGTCGCGGTGGGGTAGTAGGACACCCATTCATCGCGGCTCATGCGGAGCATCTTGACGCCGAGGGAGCCGAGGGCGATCGCGGAGGCGCCCCACATCACGACCGTGATGGGGCCGTACGGGATCATCAGGGAGGTTCCGTAGCCGAGCGCGACGACCAGCGGCACCCACCAGTGCGCGAAACCGGACCGCCAGACGCCGATCAGCAGGATCGGCAGGCCCAGGATGGCGAAGAAGATCCAGGGCATCTGGAAGCCGAAGATGACGCCGGGCAGGCCCAGTATCTCTTCGAGGGTCTTGGCGGCCTGCTCGGGGCTGTTGTGCTGCCCCAGCCACCACTCCACCGGGTCGATCATGAGCAGGCTCGACAGGTTGATGTAGCCGAGCACGGTCAGCGGGCCCACGATGTGGCCGAAGACCACGGCCCTGCGGCGCATCACGTGCAGCAGCCCGATGGCCGCGAGGGCCATGAGCAGGTAGGCCCAGTGGTACATGGCCGACTGGACCTGGGCGAGGGCGGGGTTGTCGCCGTAGCTGACGGCCTCGCGGTCGTCGCCCCAGGTGCCCGGGTCGAGGACGACGGCGACGGCCTGGAGGAGGGGGGCGACGATCAGCAGCGTGCCGGAGGCCACGCGCCTGAAGTCGGCTGAGTCCTTGAACATGGTGATTCCTAGCTGTGCCTTGCTGTGCGGAACTGTCGCAAGGACGGTAGGCCGCCGCACACCGCCCGGTCGTCCGCCCCGGGACGGACTCGCCGTCCCCCCAGCGAGGTAAGGCGGCCCGTCATCGCCGAGCACGGCCGTATCGACAAGACAATGCGGCTGCTGAGCGGGACTTACCAAGCGTAATGACCACAAGGAAGAGATTTACCGGGTTGATTTTCGTAGACCAGTGGTGATTCGGTGATCCTTAATCTCAAATAATTAATGCATACTGTCATGGGGAGCATTCCGATCATCAGGACCACGAAGGCAAGGCTGACCCTGTCGCTGTCATCGGTGAACGTTGAGCCGAGTAAAATATAAAGTTCACACGTGATGAACGCGAGTGGAATCAGTGTCGTAATCGTCACTCCGAGCTTCGCTCTGGCCAGACGTGATCGCACGTCGGTGGCTCGCGGACATCGGATGACAACCGTTGATCCGCATCGTTCGCATTCAGCGGTTCCCTGGTGCGAGTACTTTTCATCGTTGATCGGATGCAGAGTCGCCAACGCGGAGACTGGATTGTTGGTCATGCCGAGTGATCCTGTGATGGGCTCCCGTACATAGAGGCGACCTATTATGGGCTCATTTTTGTCAATATTTATCAACGTGGATCCACCTGTGTCTTCGAGGGTAAATTTCCTTTTTCGGCTACTTTTGATTTTCTTCCATGCGGTACTGTGCTTTCCCGTGTCTCGGTAAGAATTGACGTGATGTCGATCATTGTGGGCGGCAGTCCTGTCGAGGTAGATAAAAATCGAAATATCATGATTAAGGGTTCGGGTCAATGGGGGAGGGTGGCATCATCACGACCGTACTTGTCATCGCAGTCCTCATCGGCATTCTGGCGGCCGTCGCGACCGGCTTCGTCGTGTGGCCGGACAGCAAACGACTGACCGCCGCAGTTTTCGGGGCGGCGTCTTCCTGGCGGTCATGGCCTTGATGGCGGGCAGCTTCATCTCGATCGGCCCTCTCAACGGCTAACCGGTGGCGGACCGGAAAGAACTCGCGCCGTGGTAACTCCCTTGGCGCCCCGCCCCGCTCTGCCTGGGCTGTGCACCCCGCTTCGCCTGGGAACGGCATCTGCGGCCGATGCCCGCCCGACACCCCGATTCGGCGGTGTTCCGGCCGTCGAGGCGAGGGTCCGGCGGCAACAGGCCGAGGCGACTACTTGACGCCTAATAATCCTGATATTTCCTTATTTCGTCATCGACTATCTGTTTTCATGGCTTCAAGGGGGTCTCCCGTGCGGTGGGAAGTGTGTGGTAAATGTCGTTTTTCTGTGGCTCTATAAGGCTTTGTGGGGCTGAAAATATTTCCATGAAAGTCTTGAACCTTCAGGGAGTGCCGGGCGTCTATAAGACCAGGGAAGGCGATCGCGGAGATTTCCGGGTTTCCGTGCGAGAAAAAAGCGGAAACGACGCTCGTCTTCGTCGACGGCCGTCAGGGCCGGCACATCTCCCGAGGAGGGTTCATGAGCAGAATGAGGACATCCGCGCTGGTGCTGTTCGCCGCGGCCGGACTGGCCCTGGCGTCCGCCCCGGCGGCGCAGGCCTCTCCCGCCCAGCTCGCCGGGGCGACCGCGAAGGCTCGGGGTAACGCGCCGAGCTGTGTCACCGTCTGGGAAAACGTGGGCGTCATCACCAAGACCGGTTACGCCAGAAACGACTGTGGTAGCAGCCTCAACCTCAAGATCGTGTGGGCGCACGGCTCGGACGGCCCCTGCCGGACCGTGAGAGCGGGCTACACGCTCTCGAACAAGATCCCGCGTGGCCCCCGCACGTTCGACGGTGCGGACACGTGCTGAGCTGAGCCACGGTATTCCTTCCCGAAGGGGCCGGAGAAAGAAGGGAAGATCTCGTCCGGTCGTTCCGGCTGGGCGGGATCTCACCAATGCGAGGTCTGTCGGCTTTCGGGATGTCCGGTTCCCCCATCGAGAGGGTGAGCGCTTTCCGCCGCATCTTCATCGTGACTGTGAACATAGTTCCATCCCTATTCTTTTCGAAGTAGTGATAAGTCACTATTCGTCAGCCCATCAGGCTGCTAACCCGGGCGACCCTCACTCGGGTTGCGGAATTTCCAGGTGGGAGGATTTTTGACACTTGAGAGTGCGGTTTCCGAAGAGCCGAAAATGACTGTTCTGTCCAGTCCTGTGAAACTCTTCCTCAGGAAGCGCTTCCTTCGGATCTTTGTGCCCCTGATGGTGTTCCCTGTGCTTGGCCTGGGCGCACTGGTCCATGAAGATTATCTTCTGTTGCCGTTGCGTCCCGTCGTCACCCTTGAGGGGAGCATGGCGTCGAAAGCCGAGCTCTTCGACGACGAGGAGGTCAAGAGGATTCTCATGCGGCACAACCTCCGGGTGCACAGCACCGTCTCGTCGTCCCGCGAGATAGCCGTGCACGAAATCAGCCAGTACGACTTCGTCTTCCCCTCCGGGCAGCCCGCGGCAGAGCTGATCATGGCGGAACGGCGGTCGGGCAACCTCCACGCCGCGGAATACCTTCCGTTCGTCAGTCCGATCGTCATCGCGACCTTTCGCCAGTACGCCCAGACTCTGCTCGACAACGGCGTCGCCACCCCCCAGGCGAGCTCCGGCGGCGACCCGCTCTACTACGACATCGACATGAAGAAATTCTTCGCCCTGGTCCGGGAGAGGAAGAGCTGGAACGACATCGGCATCACACGACACGGCGCCCCGAATGGGAACAACATCCTCGCGCACACCTCGGACATGTGCGAGACCAACTCGGCCGGGACCTACCTGGGGCTGGCCGCCTTCGTCGAGAACCAGGGCAAGGTGGTGGCGAACGGTGCGGAGGCGGAGGCGCTGGCGAAGCGGATCAAGCCTCTGCTGACGGAGTTGGGGCAGACGGCTCCCAAGGGGATCTTCACTCCTTACATCGCGCCCGAGGGGGCAGGGATAACGCTCCTCGTCGTCGTGTACGAGCACCAGTACCTCGCCTACCAGCTCAGCTTCCAGGCCCAGTGGGGCAGGGCGGACTCGCAACGGGTCCTGCTCTATCCGTCGCCCCACTTCGTGACCCAGCCGGAGCTGATCGCGCTCAAGAGCAGAGCCGACCGGCTCGGCGAACTGCTCATGAAGGACCCCGAGCTGCGGCGGCGGACGGCGGAGCTGGGCTACCGCCTCCTGGACGGCCCGGGCGTGCCCCCCAGCCAGGACCTGGCGCGAGTGCTCACCGAGCGGCACTTTCCTGTTCCGGTCACCGAAGGTGACAACACCAGATCCCTCATGCCGAGAGTGGACGACCTGGAAAAAATGATCAAAATCATTGCCGGGTGCCGGAAGTGATGGGCCGACGGGTCTCACCGGCGGTAGCTCTCGTCGTCTGCGGACTGTTGTTCGCCGCGTGCAGCGTTGGTGAGCCGGCTCCGACGAGGATAAGCGTGCTGGCGAGCTCCGATCTTGTCGACATACGGCCCATGCTGGAGGAACTGCGCCAGAAGACGGGCGTCGAGCTGGAGATGGACTACCGCGGCACCGTACAGGCCAACGAGGCGCTGGAGCCGGGCCACTACCGGCACGACGTGGCCTGGCTGTCCTCCGACCGCTACTTCCAGGTGAAGCTGAAGGGGTCAGGCTACGAGGGCGTGCAGCCGCTCAGCGTCGAGACCATGTTCTCGCCGGTGGTCATCGGCCTGAGACGGGGAACGGCCGAACGCCTGCGCCGTGTCACCGGCAACAGCCGGCTCTCGTGGGCGGACATCGCCGACGGCGCGGCACGAGGGCTGCTGCGTTTCGGCATGGCCGACCCCAGGACCGACAGCAACGGGCTCGCCGCCCTGGTCGGAGTGGCGACCGCCGCCGCCGGAACGGGCAGTGTCCTGCGTCCGGAAGACGTCTCGTGTGACCGGCTCCGGGGTTTCTTCTCCGGCGAGACACTGACCGCCGAGACCTCCGGCGCCCTGGTCGAGAAGTTCGTCGCGGCCCAGGACGACGCCGACGGGCTGATCGACCACGAATCCGCGCTGCTGTCCCTCAACGCGAGCGGGCGGTTGCGGGAACCGCTGGAAATCATCTATCCCCAGGACGGCATCGTGATGTCGGACTACCCGATACTGCTGCTCAACCCGGAGAAACGCGCTGCCTACGACAAGGTCGTGAACTGGCTGAAGAGCGCGCCGGTCCAGAAGGAGCTCATGGAGCGGACCCTGCGCCGTCCCCTCGACCCCGAGGTCTCTCGTGATCCGCGGCTGCGCACCCCGGTGGGCAACGCGCTCTACTTTCCGGACCAGAAGAAGGTCATCGACAAGCTTCTGGCGAACTACGAGTCCCCGGGAACTGGGACGTCGGACCAGGTGTTGTTCGTCCTCGACTTCTCCGCCTCGATGAAAGGGGCCCGGATAGCCGCCCTGCGGGCGGCCTTCGCCGGGCTCGGCGGCGCCGACGACTCGCCGACGGGTAAGTTCGTCCGCTTCCACCGGGGGGAGGTGGCCACCGTCATCCGCTTCGGTGGCCGCGTCCTCGGCGAGAGAAGCTTCACCGTCGGCCAGGACGGGAGCATGAACGACCTGCGTGACTTCGTCGCGGACGGTGGCTTCGACAACAGCACCGCGATCTGGTCCGCGCTCGACCACGCCTACCGGAAGGCGGGAGAACTGATCGCGGACGACCCCCGCAGGCGGGTCTCCATCGTGCTCATGACCGACGGGCGCAACAACGCGGGCATCAGCGCCGAGGAGTTCCTCAGGCGAAGGCGCTCCTCCTCCGTCCACACCTACGCCGTCCGCTTCGGCGACGCCGACCTCTCCGAACTGGGTCGTGTCACGGCGGCCACCGGCGGGCACGCGGTCGACGCCACTTCCCGGTTGTCCCTTCTCGGCGCGTTCAAGGAGATCCGTGGGTGTCGTTGACAGCTTCTGGTGGAGCGTCTGGTGGCCCTGGATGCTCGTCTGGACAACAACTTTCGTCGGATTCTGCGCCTCGGCCTGGTACCTGGTCGCCGCCTACCGGCGTGAGCGCCGTCGGCACTCCTTCGGCGGCAACGGCGTCGTCGGCGTCTGCATCTACCTGCACGAACAGTCCGTGATGGACCTTTACCAGATCAGCAGCTTCGGCGCGGCGCTCAGGCAGGACGTGGAGAGGAAGATCACGAGCACCGGGAACTGGAGTCTCACCGCCATGTTCGGCGGCTCGAAGGCGGGCGGTGGCCGGGGCGTCAGCGACGAGTCCTACCGTTCCTACATCGAGGAGGCCTCGCCGATCACCGTGATCAGCGGCATCATGGACGTTCTGGAGAAACACGGCAGGGTCGTCTACGCCGACCTTCGAAGCGGCCACATCACTCCGAACGCCGCCGCGGCCAAAGCGCTGGCCCGCGTGGAAGACGGAGCGGCCTCCTGTGCCGTCCGCCTGAGCGATCTCGACGACTTCCTCTGGGTGAAGGGCCGGTTCCAGAAGATCGACGAGACGCAGGAGGGCACCGTCTTCCTGGCTTCCTACAGAGCGGCCGAGCAGGGCGAGAAGGGGCCGCACGTCCGGATCACCTGTGCCACCGACGAACTGCGTGGAAAGGCCAGCTTCGACCGGCCGTTCCACGCGCGCTGCCTGGGCAAGGTCGACGGCTGGAACCCCGAAACCCTCAGCCTGGACATCCAGCCCGTGGCGATCTTCCGTTGATCCGGATCGGCCGCGCGAACGCCGCCCGAGGGGGAGAGGGGTCATCCCTTCAGGAGCAGACCATGTAGTCGTCTCCCACAGGGCCGCAGGGCCCCTGGTCGCCGCCTCCGTCGTGCACCTGCGAGTCCACCCTCGATTTCCCTCAGGAGGCCCGGGGCGGGGCGAGGCCGTTCATCAGGGTGGTGACCAGGTCGTCGAGGAAGCCGGGGGGTGTTTCGGCCTGGATCGGGCGGGTGCCCTGGAGCAGACGGGGGAGGACCAGCTCGTGGCAGGTGCCGACGATCATGATGGCGGCGGCCTCGGGGATGGCGGCGGGGTTCAGGCGGCCGAGGTCCTGCTCGGCGCGCAGGTAGTCGGCGAGAAGCAGGCGTAGTCCCCGGCCGTCACCGAGAGGGTTGGGCAGGGCATCGAAGCGGGCGAGGACCTCGGGCTGGGAGAGCAGGCCCGCGAAGGCGGGCAGGAACGCCGCGTGCAGGGCCAGGCCGTAGTCGACGCAGGCGCGAAGGTTGCCGGCGACGGTGCCCTCACCCGGCCTGGCGGGCAGTTCGCCCAGCTCGCGCTCGACGCTCTGGACGTGGGCGTGCAGGGCGAGCGCGAGAAGCTCCTCCTTGCCCTCGAAGTGGTTGTACAGCACGCCGTCCGCGACCCGCGCCTCACGAGCGATGTCGCGGACGGTGAGCCCGGCGGTGCCGCGCTGGGCGATGAGGCGCTCGGCGGTGGCGATCAGGTGCTCGCGCAGGCTCAGGCCGTCGGCCCCGTCACGCAACGCGGCTGCTTTTCTCGGTGACATCACGTCGCATCCTATTGACGACCGTCCCGGTCCGGGTTCCCGTTTCGAGCTTGCGTGGTCGTCGACGGTTGCGTGGTCAGGGGCGGGTCGCGGTGATGAGCCAGGCGGCGCCGCGCAGCCGTACGGCGTCGCCCTCCTCGAAGGGGCGCAGCGCCTCGGTGAGCGCGTCGAGGGTACGGGCGGCGGCGGCCTCGTCGACCTGGTCGAGCATGAAACGGACGGGTCCCCACGCGCCCAGGAAGGCCGCCGCGTCCTCGGTGTCCCTGCCCCACAGCTGAGGGGCGTCGAGGGGCGTCGCGGCCACTTCCTCGAAGCCCGCGCCGGTGAGCACCTCGTGGATGCGGGCGGGGTCGGCCAGCGACTCGGGCCCGGGGTGTCCCGGCTCGGTCGAGGCGGGACGTGCGGGGAGATGCCGTGCCATCGCGGCGAAGACCGGGCCCAGGTCCTGCTCGGCCATGTTCCGCAGCGACAGCATGGCCAGGCGTCCTCCGGGGCGCAGCGCACGGCCGATGTTGGCGAACGCGGCGATCGGATCGGCGAAGAACATGATCCCGAACCGGCTTACGGCCACGTCGAAGCCGACAGGGGAGACGCCGGGGAAGGAGAGGGGATGGATCTGGGCGTCGCCCCGCTCGAAGGTCACGTTGATGACGCCCTCGATGGCCGCGCTGGCATGGGCCCGCCGGAGCATGGGTGTGGACAGGTCGATCCCGACGGCGTGACCAAGAGGTGCCCGCCGGGCGGCCAGCCGGGTCAGCTGCCCGTTGCCGCAGCCCACGTCCAGCACCCGGTCCCGTTCCCCGATGGCCGCCGCCGCGAGCAGGCGGTCGTTGAACGCGCTGTTCACGGCGTCGTAGCGGTCCTGGTGATCGGCCCAGTGGTTGCCCTCGTAGCCGTTCCACGCCTCTGACTGATGGATGTTGACGATGGAGCTCATCGGGTTCCTCCTGTGAATGGCCCTCGGGCGGTGGGGTGACCTCGTCGTTCCCCGTGTCCCGTGCGGTCGCGACGTACTCGTTATGAACATGCGTTCATGAACGTCTGTTCATCATGATGTCGCGGTAGGGGAGGTGTCAACAGGAGGGGAAGCAGCGGAAGGCGGCCGGTGATCGTTCGCTCGGAGACGTCACGCCTTGTACGGCCCGCCGCGGCGCGGTCGTTCACATCAGGTTCGCACCGTGATCCGTACGTTCGGCCCATGCAGAAATCTCTTGCGGGGATCACGGCCGTCCTGGTGGTGGCCCTGGGGGCGTGCACCGCCGGTCCCGGCAGTCCGCGGCCGGAACGGGCCGGTGCCACCGGTGCCACCGCTGCCGCTGGTGCGGCGCGGTGTGATCACGGGCTTGACGAGGCGTTCGGCGCGTGGGCCAGGGCCGGGTTCAGCGGGTCGATCGCGATCTCGAAAGGCGGCAGGTTCGAGTGTCTTGCCGCCTACGGGGTGGCGGACGACGTCACGGGTGCGCCGAACACGGCCGACACCGTCTTCAGCATCGGGTCGGTCACCAAGGCGTTCACCGCCGCCGCCGTGTTCCGTCTCGTCGACGACGGGAGGCTGTCGCTCGACGACCGGGCCGGGAAGCTCCTTACGGAGCTGCGCGGCCCCGTGGCCAAGGCGACGATCAGGCAGCTCCTGCTGCACACCAGCGGGCTCAACGGATCGCACGGCGGCGACTACGAGCCACTTGGACGTGACGCGGCCCTGGCGGCGATCGGCAGGTTGAAGCCGGCTTTCAAGCCGGGCACCGGGTACGTGTACTCCAACGCCGGATACACGCTGCTGGCACTCATCGTCGAGAAGGTCTCGGGCGAGAGCTATCGGGACTACACGGCGTCGAAGATCCTCTGGCTGCCCGGCGGACACGTCGCGGGAGGATTCTGGAGCGGCGAGCCCGCCGCGGCCGGGCCGAGGGCCGTCGGCTATCTCGACGACGGGCGGGCCGGCAGGTCGGGTGACTTCCGGGGGCCGTACTGGGCGCTGGACGGCAACGGCGGACTCGCCATGACCGCCCGCGACCTGGCCGCCTGGACGCACGCGCTGTTCACCGGGCAGTTGGTCTCCCGGAAGTCGGCCGAGGTCATCGGCAGCCCGGGGCACGACCTGGGCGGCGGTAGATCCGAGACGCCGGGGTGGGTGGCGTTCGGCGGATCGGTCTACGGCACGCCGTTCCTCTCGACCGCGGGCGGTGGTGGCGATGTCGGCCACAACGCCGTTGTCGCGTGGATCCCCGAACAGGAAAGGGCGGTCGCGATCATGTCCAACAGAGCGCGGGTGACCGCGGAGGAGTTGCTCGGCGCGGTGGGGCCGTCGCTGCTCGCCGGTGACCCGTTGCCCGGCCCTGACGCCTCGGCCGTCCCCGACGCTTCGGCCGGCGGTGACGATCCGGCCGCTATCGTCGGCTCATACAAGCTGGACACGGGAGGTTCGTTCGACGTGGCCACCGCCGACGGAAAGCCGGTGATCTCCGCCAGGGGCGCGGACGCTGTCGCGGCACTGTTCCCGCCCCGCGATGACGTCACGGACGACGATCTCCGCAGGCACGAGAAGCGCGTGCTGGCGCTGCTCGCCGGGCAGACGCAGGAGGGCCGTAAGGAGCGCGGATCCCTTGAGGCCGCCTTCGGGCCGTTCTCCGGTGTCGCTCTCGCGGGCACCGTGGTCAGCGACGGCGAGTTGCGCACCTACGTCACCATCACCGCGGGGAGACGGTCGATCGTCGGGTGGTACGCGGTCAACGAGCAAGGGGGCATCAAGGCGGCCGAGACTCCGACGAAGCCTCCGAATCTGGTGTTCGTCTCGTTCGGGGACGGTCGTTACCGTCCCGACGACCCGGCTCGCACCGGTCCCGAGGTGACCGTCGCGTTCGAGGATGGCCGCATGGTCATCTCCCGGGCGGCCGGAGCGGGCGAGACGTCGGTCGCGCGGTCGGCCGGCTGACCGGCGCACGTTCGCGGAACCTCCCATGCGCATCCTGCTCATCGAGGACGATCCCGATCTCGCGGAGGTCGTCGCCCTCGGTCTGCGTAACGAGTCGTACGCCGTGGACCTGGTCACGACGTATTCCGACGCCGAGGAGTCGCTCCGGACGACGGCCTACGACGTCGCCTGCTTCGACCTGGGCCTGCCCGACGGCGACGGGCTCGACCTCGTGCGCAGGCTCGCGTGGGACCCGGACCTTCGCCGGCCCCGGCGCACGCTCGTGCTGACCGCCCGCGACGCCGTCGCCGACCGGGTCGCCGGACTCGACGCCGGTGCCGACGACTACCTCGTCAAGCCGTTCCACTTCGCCGAGCTCGTCGCCCGCCTGCGGGCGTTGGGCCGCCGCGGCGACGATCACGGATCGACCCTGCGGGTGGGTGAGCTGACGCTCGACCTCGCCGCGCACCGGGCGTGGCGGTCGGGCGCCGAGCTCGATCTCACCGCACGGGAGTTCTCCCTGCTGCGCTATTTCATGCATCATCCCGGTGAGGTGCTTTCGGCGGAGGACCTGCTGGAACACGTGTGGGACGCCCACGCCAACCCGTTCACGTCGTCGGTACGGGTGATCCTCAGCCGGTTGCGGAAGAAGCTCGGAGATCCGGCGCTGATCATCACGATCACCAACGTCGGCTACCAGCTCAAGGTGCCTCAGCCATGACCCGTCCCTGGCGATCGCTGCGGGCTCGGCTCGCCGTGCTCGGATTCCTCGCGATCTACGTCCCGCCCCTCCTGCTGTTCGGCGTGATCCTCGTGACCGACACCGAGACGACCTCGCAGGTGGTCAACGGGGTCGAAAGCATCCGGAGCGTGTCCGTTCACCGGTCTCCGTGGCTCATGTGGAGCGTCCTCGCGTTCGCCCCGGCCGCCGCCGCCCTGGCCTGGTGGCTGGCCGGCCGGGCGGTCCGCCCGATAGACCGGGTACGCGCGGTGGCCGAGGACATCGGCGGGACCGACCTGAGCCGGCGCATCGGGCTCGATCACGGGCCGGTCGAGGTGATGGCGCTGGCGGCCAGTTTCGACGCGATGCTCGACCGGCTGGAGCAGGCCGCCGCGACGCAGCGGCGGCTGATCGAGGAGACAAGTCACGAACTCCGCATACCGCTGTCGGTGCTGGTGACCAACGCCGAGGTCCTGCTCGCCCATCCCGCACCCACCATGGAGGTCTACCGGCGGGGACTGGAACGGTCGGGCGCGGCGGCCGTACGCCTCCGGGCGACGATCGACGAACTGCTGGTCGACGCTCGCGGGCGGGCCCGCGGCATCGACCGGCGGCCGGTCGACCTGGTGGCCGTCGTGGGCGGCGTCGCCGAGAACGCCGGGGTGCTGGCGGCGAAGAAGGGGATCGGCCTGGTGGTCACCGGGCCGCCGGCCGCCGTGTGCTCCGTCGACGAGCCCACCGTGAGCCGTGCGATCTCGAACCTCGTCGACAACGCGATCAGGTACGCCCCGGCGGGCTCGACGGTGGAGATCGACGTCGAGGTCACGGAATCCGAGGCCGGAGTGGTCGTGACCGACCACGGCGCCGGAATTCCGGCCGACGAGCGGGATCACGTCTTCCAACGCTTCTGGCGCGGTCGGCGTGACATACCCGGCACCGGTCTCGGCCTGCCGATCGCCCGTCAGATCGCGCTGGCCCACGGCGGCGACCTCACGGTGAGATCCCCGGGGCCGGGCGGCGACGGCTGCGTGTTCCGCCTCACCCTGCGCCGCTGACCGGTGGGGATTGGGCTGCGGGACCGATCGACGATCACCGTCTGATCTGGGAAAACGCGCTTCAGCCTTTCAGGGCCGCGGGCCGGTTTTTGCGCGTGGTCCGCGCCACCGAGGGTGAGGCCTGGGCTTTCTGCCACTCAAGGGCGAGGTGTTTCTGCACGTGATGATGGACGAAGGCGTAGCCCGCCCCCGCCCGCCTGAGGATGAGACGGTCGGCGGCCGAGTCGAGGAAGTCGACGTACCTTCGCGGCCCGAGGCCCCGGCGGTGGATCTCTCTCAGCATCAGGCGGAGCTGCGCCACGGGGGTACCGCCCGAGATGAACCACGCCCCGAGGCAGAGAGGGCCGATCTCGCCCACGAACGTCGGGAGAACGTACTGCGGGCCCTGAGTGACCCAGGACGCTCCGGCGATGATCGCCGCGGCGGGCGCGCCGAGGAACACGACCCCGCGGACCGCGTTCCTGGTGGACAGGCGGATCCTGAAGCCGGGAACGACGGCCTCCTTGTCGGGCAGCCCTCGTGGCTCCGAGTTCGCCGTCAGCGTGAGCGCCTCGCTGGCGAGCGCCGCGGGAACGAGGGCCAGGGACCATGCCAGGGGGGTGTGCAGGACGAGGGGCAGGAGTGCCGCCAGGACAAGTGTCCCGAGCACGCTGGCCAGGGCCCTGGGGAGAAGGTCGAAGGGCGGAGCCCCGATGCGGGCGATGAGATGCACGGAGCCGTCGGCGTCCGTGTGGTGTTTCGTCAGGTCGTATCGGATGAGGAGGGCAGGTACGAGCATCATGAAGGCGGTCGGGGAGATCGCGAACCCGGGGATCACACCCAGCACCACCCCCGCGAAGACGGACAGGACCGCGCCCACCACGTAGATCTTGATCACCTGATGCTTGATCGGCAGGGGATCACAGAACGTCCTGAGCCAGCCGACCGGTGGCCGGTCGATCGGCAGGTTCGACAGCCGCGCCTCCCTCATCGAGTGGGCCAGCCAGGCCAGCCACCTGCGGGAGTCGAGCGGCCCGGCCTCACCGCGTTTCCCCCTGCGGCTGAGCATCACGTCGATGTACCTGTCGATGACCTGGCCGCGCCGCCGCGCGAGCGATCCGCCGCTGACGAGCGTGGCCGCCGGATCGCGCGCGACGATTCTGGCGATCATCCCCAGGATCAGTGGGGAGGTGACCAGCCTCCACCAGTCGGTGTCGTGCCTCGGCACGGCCGCGACGGCGTCGGCCGTCGGGCTTCGCAGGGCGGCGAGATAGGAGGCCGCCACGTCGTTGTCCAGGTTCTGGATCTCGACCGCCCGCCGTACCCTGACCTTGCTCCCGATCGGGGCGTACGTCTCGGTGCGGCAGCTCACCACGACCGGCAGCGGGGCCCGATCGGCGATCAGCTTGTTCAGCTGCGCCAGGCACTCCTTGCGGTCCAGCTTGGGTACCTCGTCGAGACCGTCGAGGAGGAGCGTGAGCCCATCGTCGTCGACCAGTTCGTCCACGAAGGCACGCGGCAGCCCGTACCTGGCCGTGACGGCGTTGCGCAGCCATCGCTCCAGCGGCCCCTGCTTCCTGCTCCAACCGGCGAGGCCGACCAGGACGGGGACACGCTCGGTCCTGTCCTTCAGCGCCCGGTCGGCGAGGTCCTGGCACAGCTCCACGAGCAGCACCGTCTTGCCCGAGCCTCCCGCGCCGAGGACCAGCAGCGCGGATCCGGACCTTTCGAACGCCGTGAGCAGCCCGTCGTCCCGCTGTACGGTGCCCGGCCCGACCCCGTCGTCGATTCCGGTCACCGAGGGGGAGGCGGGGACCGCCTCCGGCCGCTCGACGAGGTGCAGTGGTATGCGAGGGATGTCTCCCAGGGCACTGTCGAGGATCCGCGCCGTGTCCGCTCTGACGATGCGGACCGCCTCCGTCCGCAGCCGGTGCCGCCGCCTTTTCCGGCCCGGCCCCGCGACCCAGGCGGCCCCCACCTGCGCCAGCACGAAGACGACCACGAGAAAGATCGGTGAGTTGTTCTGCACCCAGCCGGGGAGCCGGTTGCTGACGACGTTCACCGTCAGCCCCAGGCCGATCTCGGGCAGTCCTACGAACAGTGCCGTGAGGAGATGCACGCGGATACGAGGGAACACATCCACCCCTTCGGGCTGTGTGCGCATGCCGAGCCCCGACGGTGTGACGTATGTCGACGACGCGGTGTGACGCCAATGAGATGAGGGCCCCCGAACGGAGCCACACTCTATTGCCGCCCGTGCCGTTCAAGCGCGCTGTCGGCCATATTGCTCATGGCATTTTTATGAGCTTCTGCGGTGGCCGCCTGCCTTCGCCGTTTTCGCTCTTGCCGTCCCCGTGTTTGCTGTGGCCGTCACCGTGTTCGCTCTCGCTTCCGCCGTGCTCGTTCTCGCCGTCACCATGATCGCTCTCGTCATGTTCGAGGTTTTCACGGCGCCGGTACGGCGAGCGGCGGCGACGGCCTGATCGGCGCCGATGAGCGGTGCGCGGTCGGCGGGCGTTTCCGGTCACCGCGTGAGGTGCTTTCGTTCCGGCGTCCTCGCCGGAGGCGCCAGGTCGAACCAGCCCTTCTTGGCCCGGCGGAGAAACGCCTCCCAGGCGTCGAATCCGAACAGCACACCCTCCTGATCCGGGGCGCTGACCGTGACCCCCTCGCGGGTGATGCTCACGATCACCCTCATGACCGTTCCGCCGGATCCGGTCCGCCGCCGACGGCGCACCACACCGTACGGCCCAGCCTGCCGTGGTCGCTGACTCCCCAGCGTCCACCGGAGATCTCTCCCACGATGGCCAGGCCGCGCCCGCCCTCCTCGTCGTCGGGCACGGCCTTGAGGGTGTGCGGGTCCCAGAAACCGCCGCCGGGGTCCAGGGCCTCCACGTGGAAAAGGCCCGCCCGCCGGATGAGCGTGAGCCGTACGAGGTCGTCCGGCCCTCTTCGAAAAGAATGCAGAACCGCGTTCGTCACCAATTCCGGATCAAGGAGATGATGGACAACGTCGCGGCACAACTCCCCGCGTGGTTCCGGCCGTGGGTGGAGATCGAGCAAGAGGCCGACACTCTTCGTACTTGGCAGCCACTCGTCGTACCAGGCCTGCTCCAGACAGAGGACTACGCTCGCTCGATCCTCAGAGGCGCCCCCCGGGCTTCGACGGAGTGGATTGAGAAAAACGTGGCCATGAGGCTAGATCGCCAGCGGATTCTGGAGAGAGATGATCCTCCTATGTTGTGGGCGATCCTGGATGAGGGCGTTTTGGGGCGCCTTGTCGGCAGTCGGCCGATCATGGCGGCGCAGCTCGACCATCTTCTGGGAATGGCTCAGCGCCCCTGCGTCACCATCCAAGTCCTTCCTTTCAAGGCAGCGAGTACGACAGGCCTTCTGGGAGGGTTTTTCGTCGCGCAGACCAAGGGGTTGACCAACACGGTCTATATGGAGTCGGCCGGTCAGGGACAGGTGTCCGACCGCCCCGGCGATGTGGCCGGCATTGTGACCGACTACGAGGCGATTAGGGCTGAGGCTCTCCCTCAGAGCGTGTCACGTGAACTAATCGAAGAGATGAGGGAGCAGTGGACCGGGAACTAAGCGAGGCTATCTGGGTGAAGTCGCCATTTTCTGGAGCCAACGGCGGTGAGTGTGTGGAGATCGCTCACCTCTCGGGTGGTCGGGTTGGTGTCCGGGACAGTAAGGATCGGTCCGGTCCGGCGTTGGTGTTCACGCCGGGGGAGTGGGCGGCGTTCACCCGCTGGGTCCGTACGGACGACATGGTCTGACACTCCAGCCGCACTCGGTGATCTCTGATGCGCTGCCACCGGTAGGGGGATCGTCGAGCGCGTGCCCGGTGGCGTAACCGCCATGCCGGTCGGTGCCGGATGCGCCGCTCGCCGACGGCCGGTCGGACCGAGGACGCGAGCGGGCGGCGGATCTCGTCGGCGGAGATCAGGCGATCTGTTCCGTCGCTCTTCGCGGCTCCAGCCCCGCTGGAGCCGCGACAGGTCAGGCCGGTGCGTTCGCCCGTGTCACGGCTCAGGATCCGCCAGGTAGCCGGCGAGGGTGCCGCGGCTCCGTTGGAGGCCGTCGATACGCTCGTCCATGACCGCCAGCTCCCGGTCCATGATGGCCCGCAGGTCCGCGCACCAGTCGAATTCCGGCTCTTCGCCCCGGGTACAGGGCAGCACCACACGGATCACCTCGGTGGACAGGCCCGCGTTCAGCAAGGCGCGCACCTGCCGCACGATGACCACAGAGTCCTCGTCGTAGCTGCGGTAACCATTCGAATCACGCCTGGCGTCAAGCAGTCCCTGCGCCCCGTAGTACCGCAGCAACCGCGGGCTGACCCCGGTACGCCGGGACAACTCCCCGATCAGCATGTGCCCGCCCTGTCTGAGGTTGACCTTCCAACTGATGTGAAGCCCTAACGTCGCGCCGTGGGCAAACATTTCGCCCTCGTCGTCCGCGGTGCCAGGCCGCCGCTCGCACGGTGGGCGGTCGCCATCCCTCATGCCCGCGAACCGCGGCGCGAAATGCACTCCCCGCTTATGGAAGGTTTTATTTTTTCCGATTCAGCAATTGTGTCGGAATGCGGAAACCATCACATCCCTGCCTGAATCACCGAAGGGCGGTAATAAATGTCAGCCAACCTGTCCTCGAGCCATGGGCGACCGGGAGACGACGCATCGGTGGCACCCGAGATCCGGAAGGATCCCCTGCGCTGGCCGGCGCGGCTGTGGTTCTCGCTGTTCATCTTCAGCGGGGTGATCCTGCTCGATGGGCTTGACATCTCGATGATCGTCGTGGCGATACCGGAAATCCAGCATGAGCTCGGGATGAGTGCGGCTGTCGCGCAGTGGTTGGTGGGCGCCTACATTCTGGCGTTCGGCAGTTTCCTACTGCTGGGTGGACGAGTCGCCGACTTGTTCGGCCGTCGGCGGGTGTTGGTGATCGCAATGGCCGCGTTCGCGATAGTGTCGCTGTTCGGCACACTCGCCGCCGACGCGGCCCTGCTGATCGTCTCGCGCTTCGTCAAGGGCATGGCGGCGGGTTTCGCCGCCCCGGCGGCCATGTCGCTGCTGACCACGACCTTTCCCGAAGGCCCGCAACGGAACAAGGCGTTCGGGATCTTCAACGTCTTCGAAGCGTCGGGATACTCCTCCGGGCTGCTGGTGGGCGGCTTGCTCGCAGGGCTGAACTGGCGATCTATCTTCATCCTGCCGATCCCGCTCTCCGTGCTGCTGCTGTTGGGCGCACTGCGCTTTCTGCCGCCGGATCCGCCGCGCACCGAGCGGCCGAGGCTCGACATCGGCGGTGCCGTGACCCTGCTCGCCGGGATGCTGCTGCTTGTCTTCACAGTGGTCAACGCGGCGGAATCCGGCTGGACATCGCTGCGGACGCTGGCCGGATTCGCCGGATCCGGGCTGTTGCTCGCTGGTTTCCTGGCGATCGAGCGCACCGTGAAGAAACCGCTGATCCGGCTGGGCGTGTTCCGCAACCGGAGCCTGGTGGCCGCCAACATCAGCATCGCCCTGCTGTACGGCGGCGCCATGGGCTTTCAGTTCCTGCTCGCCTTGTACTTGCAGGACCTGCAAGGTTGGCGACCGTGGCAGATGGCGTTGGTGCTGCTGCCCGCGGGACTCATGGTGGTCGTCGTCGGGCCCAAACTCGGGGCCCTGATGGACAGGTTCGGCGTGAACAGGGTGCTGATGGTCGGGCTCGTAGCATTTCTTCCGTGCTACCTGCTGATGCTGCGCATCGGCCCTGAGCCGGACCTGTGGACGGTGTTGTTGCCCGCCTCATTGCTGTGGGGTGTGGGCTTCGCGCTCAGCATCGCGACGCTGATGGTCGCCGGCACCAGCGGGGTGGCCGACCACGAGCAAGGACTCGCCGCCGGTTTGCTCAACAGCTCGTTGCAGGTTGGCGGGGCCTGCGGCCTCGCGGTCGTCACCGCGGCGATCATGCCTGGTACGCAGCTGGCCATGCTCTATCCGGGATTGGTCGTCATCCTGGCATTCGCGGTCCTGACGCTACTGGCGCAGCTGACGCGTAAATCCAGGTGATCACGGCTTCGTGGATGTCGTCGCGGGTCTCCCGGCGGATCCGCGGGCGGCGGAACCGGTTCCGGGACGGTGGTAGTGCTGGCTGTACCTCACCTCTCCAGTGGGCGGGATCGATCGCGGCCCGTTCTGACAGGCATGCTCGATGACATCACAACAACGTCATCAAGCGGGGAGTCCCCTGATGCCGCACCTCACCGCCCCCTCCCGCCCGGCCAGGCCGGGCTCCCCAGGGCGCCGCGACCTGACGGCCCCGGCCACCACGACCTGCCAGCCCGACCGGCTCGTCTTCTCGAAAGCAGGCACCGCCGAACAGCGCGTCGCAGGGTGAGCCAGGCGCCCTGTCACCTCGCCGGACGAGGAGATTCGTCGCCATCCGATGGCCAGTGCCCGGCCATGGCCGGGCCGGCCTGACAGGCCGGGGGTGCCCGCTTGAGCGGGGGCGCGGGCATCCCCTCGGCCTTCCAATCGTCGCCCCACCGGGAACGGGGGAAACGTAACCGGCCGCACTCACCCGTCAAGGCCTAAGTTTTCCGCACGGCAGATCCTCGGGCGTGCCCGGCGCCAAGCTCCGTCGGCCGGGGAAGCGGCTGTGTGGGGCTGGTTGAAGTGCAGGAACATTTTCGGTGCGTCCGCTGTCCGGAACCGAGGTGCCGGTTCGTCATCCTGATGAGTCCGCGACACGGAGGAGCGAAGATGAAGTACATGATGTTCGTGTGCAGCGACACCGAACCCGACACCGACACGACTCCCGAGCCCGACATCGAGGTGTGGGTCTCGGAGAACGACGCGCGGGGCCGCCGCCTGCAGGGCAGCGCGCTGGCGCCGACGTCCGCGGCCACGACGGTCCGGGTCCGCGACGGCCGGCTGCTGGTCTCGGATGGCCCGTTCACAGAGAGCAAGGAGGTGATCGTGGGCTACGACCTGTTGGAGTGCGCCGACCTTGACGAGGCGATCGAGGTGGCCCGCACCCACCCGATGGCCAGGAACGGACGGCTGGAACTGCGCCCGCTGGCCGACCTGGACGGCTGACGGCGTGACCGGTTCGCCCGTGGCCGCGACGGCAGACGTCGTCGCGGCCGCGAGCGTGGACGCGTACGCGCGGATCGTCGCCGCGCTGATCCGTGTCACCGGTGACTGGACGCTGGCCGAGGACTGCGTCCAGGAGGCGCTGACGCTCGCCCTGCAGCGGTGGCCTCAGGAGGGCGTGCCGGGCAACCCGGGCGGCTGGCTGATGACGGTGGCCCGCAACCGCGCGATCGACGTGTTGCGCCGCGCGTGGGTCGAGCGCCGCAAGCTGGCCGAGCTGACGGCGCTCGCGGTCGCCGATCCCGGCCCCGCCCCGGCGGAGGAGGTCGTGGACGACCGGCTGCGGCTCGTCTTCACCTGCTGCCACCCCGCGCTCGCCCTTGAGGCACGTGTGGCGCTGACGCTGCGAACGATCTGCGGGGTGCCCACCGCCGACATCGCGCGGGCCTTTCTGGTCAGCGAGCCGACCATGACCCGGCGTCTGACCCGGGCCAAGACGAAGATCGCGGATGCGGGCACGTACCGGGTACCGACGGGTCCGGCGCTCACCGAGAGGCCCCCGGTGTTCTGGCGGTGCTGTACCTGCTGTTCACCCACGGCTACAACGCCGACGGCGAGCCCGCCTTCGCCGCAGAGGCGATCAGCCTGGCCCGCCTCCTCCAAGAGCTCATGCCCGATCAGGGCGAGGTGTCCGCGCTGCTGGCGTTGTTCCTGTTCCAGCACTCCCGGCGCGCCGTTCACGGTGCCGGTCCGGTCCCCGTCGGCGCTCGCCGTACCGGTGTCGCCGGAGAACTCCGTGTGACGGTGGAGGCGGCTGTGACGGTGGAGGCGATGCGGGCGGAATGGGGGCGGTGTTCTTTTTGGAATGACGTGTTTTTTGAAGGGGGTGGGCCGAAAACGCGGGAACGGATGCGTTTCGTGCGCCAGGGGTGAGCCGGTCCGGTCCGGCCTTCGCCGTACCGGTGCCGGGGGAAGTCCGCGCGCCGGGGGAGTGGCGGAGGCGGGGCATGATCTGGGTGGGGATCTAATGGTTGATACCCGACAAAAATACTGCGTTTCCAAAGCGTGTCCTGGGTTCTTCACCGATTAGGCCTTACTGGAAAGCTTCTTTGCTTTTACTCTCGGATGCGTGGATCTCCAGGTTCGTCATCTGAGGGTGCTGTGCGCGATCGCGGACAGCGGGAGCATCTCCAGGGCGGCCGCGACCCTGAAGATGTCCCAGCCCGCGCTCACCGCTCAGCTGCGCCGTATCGAGCAGATGTTCGGCGATCCTCTGTTCGACCGGGGACCCGAGGGCGCGCGCCCGACCCGGCTGGGCGAGTGGCTGTTGGTCCGTTCGCGGTCCCTGGTCTCCGCCGTCGACGAGCTGGAGCGGACCGCGAAGCGCTACGCGCCTCCACAGGGGGAGATGGCGCCGATCCGCGTCGGCTGCGCCCCGACCCGGCTGCGGATCTACCTGGCCAGGACTCTCCGCCAGCTCCTTCCCGGCGCGGAGATCAGGCTGCTCACCGAGCAGACGATCGACACGCTGCCCGGCATGCTGGAGTCGGAGCGGATCGAGCTGGCGACCCTCGACGACTACCCGGACCATCGGCTCTCTCCGCCGCCAGGAGCGGTGTACACCGCCATCGCGGTCGAGCCGCTCTTCGTCGGGCTTCCCTCGAACCACCCGCTGGCCAAGCAGGACGAGATCGAGCTGCGCGACCTCGCCGAGGAGGACTGGGCGTTGCCCGCCCCGCTCGAGTCGGGCCCGCGCGAGTACTTCTGGAGCACCTGCGCCGAGCACGGCTTCACCCCGCGCGTCGCCTACGGGGTCAACCTCGAGGTTGGGGTCGACCTGGTCGCGGAGGGCCGCTGCGTCAGCCTGTTCCAGGCCACGGCCCCGGCCCGTGAGGGCATCGCGATCCGCCCGCTGGCCGACTCCCCGCTGCGCTTCCGCCACCTCATCGGATGGACCGCTCCCGGCCCGATCACCGCCCACGCCGACGACCTGGTCCGCGCGCTCACCACCACCTACTGGACGGAGTCGCAGCGCGCCCCCGCCTATCGCGACTGGCTGGAGAGACACGGGCCGCTGAAGCAACTGTGAGGTGACCGCGTCCTGTCGTCGGCGGGGCCCGGCTCAGTGCCCGACGGCGCCGTCGACGCGCTCACGGAGAAGATCGGCGTGGCCGTTGTGGCGGGCGTACTCCTGGATCATGACCGAGTAGACCCAGCGGAGGCTCATCTCGACCTCGCGCCGGGGATCGGTGAACGTCTCGTCCAGTGAGCGCCCCGCCGTCGTCCGCCGGACGAGCTCGATCTCGCGGGCATAGGTGGCGAGGTCCGACTCCGCGTCGGCGGTTTCCACGTCGAACTCGGCGGTCAGGTCGTCGTCGGTGCAGTACAGATAACCGACCCGCTCTCCGGCGAACCTGGTGCGGAACCAGTCCCGTTCCACCTCGGCCATGTGACGGACGAGGCCGAGCAACGACAGGTTCGACGGTGCCACCTGGCGAAGCTTGAGCTGCTCGGCGGTCAGCCCGCCGCATTTCCACAGCAGTGTCTGCCGATGGAAGTCGAGCCAGGCGTCCGCGAGCGAGCGCTCGTCGCCGACCAGTTCGGCGAACTGCGGGTGGACGCGTGTGATCTCCGGCGCGATCCAGCTCATCGCACCATGATCTCCGGCTTCCCCCGGATCGGCCAGTGATTAACCAGAGGCGGCGGGAGCCCGTTGAAGAGGCTGCGGTGCCCGGGTGGGCCACGCCTGCCCGAAGGATCCCGGTACGCTCAGGATCTCCGGAAACGGCGCCCCGGCCTGCTCTAGTCTCACGGTCGTGACGATCAGGAACTCGCACTGCTCCTTCTGCGGCAGCGCGTACACCCCCGACCAGGCCTGGCCGCGTACCTGCTCCGGTTGCGGCAACACCGCCTACCTCAATCCGCTGCCGGTCGCCGTGATGGTGCTTCCGGTGGACGACGGCGTGCTGGTGATCCGCCGTGGCATCGAGCCGCATCGCGGCGGGCTCGCCCTGCCCGGCGGTTTCATCGACGTGGGCGAGTCCTGGCAGCAGGCGGCCGTCAGGGAGCTTCGCGAGGAGACCGGTGTCGTCGTCGATCCAGACGACGTGCGGCTTCTCGACGTGCTCAGCGCCCCCGACGGCACCGTGCTGATCTTCGCCCGGGGGCCGGAGACCGCCTCGGGCGCCCTGCCGCCGGTCGTGCCAACCGACGAGACGATGGAGTGGCTGACGATCGACGGTCCTCGGGAGCTGGCCTTCCCGCTGCACACCAGGATCGTGGCGGAGCACTTCGCCCGGAGATGACCCTGCCGACCCGTGCCCGGGACCGCGCTGCCCCTTGCGGTCCCGGCGTAAGGGATGTGTCAATATTCGGGCAGACTGTGTATATTTTCCGTCGTTAGGTCGTGTTTGAGGGAGGATTTATCGTGAGAGCGTTCCCGCGGGTACTCTTCGACGAGGCGCACAACGAGTCATGGACCATCCGCAGGGACGTGGCCGAGACGATGAATCCGGGCCATCCCGACGACAACAGCTACGCCCGCGCCGCGGATCTGCTGCGCCGCCTGGGCCACACCGTCGCCGCGCACACCGAGGGGCCGGTCACCCCGGCACTCCTCGCCGCGCAGGACGTCTTCGTGGTCGCGCACCCCTCCGCCGACCGCTGGGAGCGCACCACGGGCCTGGGCAGCCCTGTCCTGCCCGTCGAGGAGCTCGACGCGATCGAGGACTACGTCGCGGCCGGAGGCGGGCTGGTCGTGCTCGCCGAGTGTGAGCAGGAGAAGTACGGCAGCAACCTGGCCGAACTGCTCGACCGTTTCGGCGTCACCGTCGAACACACCACCGTGCAGGATCCCGGGAACGCCCACAACGGCGTGGCCTCCTGGGTCCTGGGCGTCCCCGGTGAGACCTCGCAGGAGGACCCGCTGGCCGGGGCCCGCAGGGCGTGTTTCTACCGGGCGGGCGTCCTGTCCGGGCCCGAGCACGCGACGGTGCTGTTTCGGACCTCCCCTTCCGCCGACCCCGCGGGCGCGCCGCTGGCGTTGGCCGTACGGCACGGCGAGGGCAGGGTCGTGGTCCTCGCGGACTCCGACCTGTTCGGCGACGACTCGATCGGCGACTACGACCACGCCACGCTCTGGGGCAACCTCGTCACCTGGGCCGCGCGCGTCCCCGTCCCCTCGGCGGGCACGGTGGGCACGGGGGACACGGGGGGCACGGTCGCCCGTGAGATCTTCCTCGGTCTCAAGGACGCCGTCGAGGCGCTCAAGCCGCTGCAGGCCAAGGACGGCTCCATCGAGGGCGACCGCGACCGGGCGGTTGAGCTGATCAGCGAGATCGTCGGCCACGTGGCACGGCTCGCCCCGCGCTTCCCCCACGACGAGGCCTACCTCGCCGCGGTGGTCGCCGACCTCGGCAAGTGGGTCGAGCAGGGCCTGGGCGTGCCCGACTTCCTGGACTCGCTCAACGCCTTCCACCCCGACACCCAGCGGGTCGACGGCCTCGAGCACCTGGTCGTCTTCCCGATGTACACCCAGAACGGCACCACCTTCCGCTACCTCGAGGCCGTGTGGATCCGCACGGTCTGGCCCGAGTGGCTGGCGAAGCTGGAGCGGGAGCGCTACGACAACCCGCTCTTCGTGCCGATCGCCTTTGAGGACTTCACCTCCGGCTACGACACCAACTCCGCGGTGCTCTTCCCGGAGACCGTCGCGGTGCGCCAGACCCCGGCCCGCTTCACCTGGGGCGGCATCTTCTGCGACCGGGAGGCCGCGCGCTTCCGCGCGGTCAGCAAGGCAGCCGCGGCCACGCTCAAGCTGGCGCTGCCGCCGGACGCGGCGAGGCTGATCGAGTCGCAGGAACTGGCCCAGGACACCTTCGTGCTCTGGGACCTGATCCACGACCGCACCCACAGCCACGGCGACCTGCCGTTCGACCCGTTCATGATCAAGCAGCGCATGCCGTACTGGCTGTACTCCCTGGAGGAGCTCCGCTGCGACCTGACCGCGTTCGGCGAGGCCGTGAAGCTGGAGCAGGAGGGCATCCCGCATGCCCGCTACGTCCAGCTCGCGATCCTGTTCGACCGGCTGTTCCGCTTCCCGATCACCGGTGACCGGGTCCGCAACTACGACGGGCTCGGCGGGCAGCTCTTGTTCGCCTACCTGCACCGCAACGACATCGTCCGATGGACGGACAACCGGCTGAGCGTCGACTGGGACCGGCTCGCCGACGGCGTCGCCGACCTGCGCGGCGAGGTGGAGAAGCTCTACCGCGACGGGATCGACCGCTCGAAACTCGCCCACTGGCTGGCCGCCCACCAGCTCGTCGCCGCCTACGTCGAGCCGCATCCGGCCTCCGCCTGGCACCGGGGCGTCGGCGCGCTGCCGGTCGAGGGGTTCCCCAAGGCCGTGGTCGACGCGGTGCTGCCCGACGAGTTCCCCCTGAGCATGTTCTACGAGGCCCTGCGCCGTAAGCTCGGCGATGTCGTCGAGTCCACGAAGGGGATCCGAGCATGATCATCCTTGTTGCCGGCGCGGCCGGTCCCGCAGGCCAGGCCGTCGTACGCCGTTTCGCCGACAAAGGTCACACCGTCATAGGCGTCGACAAGTCGGGCGCGGACGGAACGCTCCAGGTCGACCTCCTCGACTTCGACGCCGTCAAGCAACTCGCGGCCGACGTCGAGGCCGAGCACGGCAGGGTGGACGGCATCGTGCACCTGGTCGGCGGCTGGCGCGGGTCGAAGACCTTCGCAGAGACCAGGCTCGAGGACTGGAACCTGCTGCACGACCTGCTGATCCGCACCCTGCAGCACGTCACGCTCGCCTTCGAGCCGCTGCTCAAGGCCAGTGAGCGCGGCCGGTTCGCCATCGTCTCCGCCAAAGCGGCTGAGCGGCCCACCCAGGGCAACGCGGCCTACGGCACCGCCAAGGCCGCCTCGGAGGCTTGGACCCTGGCCTTCGCCGACGCGCTCGAGGGAACGAACGCGACGGCCAACATCCTGGTCGTCAAGGCCCTGGTGAACCAGGCCATGCGGGAGGCGAACCCGGAGCGGGGCTTCCCGGGGTTCACCGACGTCGACGACCTGGCCGAGGCGATTGACGCCCTCTGGGACACCGAGGCCAACGGCACCAGGATCGATCTCACCCGCGATTGAGATGAACGAGTACGACGAGGGCGGCCGTGTGCCGAGCACCGGCCGCCTCGCTGAGGGGAAAATGTGACGGACGCGATCCGCAGGCACGATCCACTGGTCAAGGGATTCGCCAGCGACAACTACGCCGGGGTGCACCCTGAGGTCCTCCAGGCCATCGTCCTCGCCAACGAGGGGCACCAGCCCGCCTACGGCGACGACGCCTACACCCGGGCGCTGCAGGAGGTCTTCAAGAGGCACTTCGGCCCGACCGCCGAGGCCTGGCCGATGTTCAATGGCACCGGGGCCAACGTGGTCGCGCTGCGCGCGATGACCGCGCCCTGGGAGGCGGTCGTCTGCGCGGAGTCGGCACACATCCACACCGACGAGGGCGGGGCCCCCGAGCGGTCCGCCGGGCTCAAGCTGCTCACCGTCGCGACCCCGGACGGCAAGCTCACCCCGGACCTGATCGACACTCAGGCGTGGGGCTTCGGCGACGAGCACCGAGCCCAGCCCAAGGTCGTCTCGATCACGCAGACCACCGAGCTGGGCACGCTCTACACCCCGGAGGAGATCAGGGCGATCTGCGAGCACGCCCACGAGCTCGGCATGTTCGTCCACCTCGACGGGGCCCGCGCGACCAACGCCGCCGCCGCGCTGGACGTGCCGCTGCGCGCGTTCACCACGGACGCGGGGGTCGACGTGCTGTCCTTCGGCGGCACCAAGGCCGGGCTGATGTTCGGCGAGGCCGTCGTCGTCCTCAACCCCGGCGCGGTGCGTGGCCTGCGCTACCTGCGCAAGAGCGCGATGCAGCTCGCCTCCAAGATGAGGTTCGTCTCGGTGCAGTTCGAGGCGTTGCTCGCGGGCGACCTGTGGCTGCGTAACGCGCGCAACGCCAACGCCATGGCCCGCAGGCTGGCCGAGGCCGTGCGAAGGATCCCCGGGGTCGAGGTGCCGCGTCCCGTGCAGGCCAACGCGGTCTTCGCGATCATGCCGGGAGAGGTGACGGAGCGCCTGCAGAAGCGGTTTCGCTTCTACACCTGGAACGAGGCGACCGGAGAGGTCCGCTGGATGACCGCCTTCGACACGACGGAGGCGGACGTGGATGCCTTTGCCGCGGCTGTGGCGGAGGAGATACGCTCTTAGGCGTGAACACGCGCAGTCAGGGTCTGTGGCGGGCCGCCCATCGGCGGACCCGCTAGCCAGCGCTGACTGCGCAACCAGACGGCCGCCCGAACCGGCGGCCGTTTCTCGTTGTGTACGCCCCCGGTGCGCGGCGGTCCCTTCTTCCAGCGAGGAGCGACCATGACCAAGCGTGTCTTCTCGGCGTTCAAGCCGACGGGCCATCTCACACTCGGAAACCTGCTCGGCGCGATCATGCCGGCCGTACGTCTCCAGGACGAGGCGAACTGCGTCTACGCCGTCGCGGACCTGCACGCCCTGACCATCAAGCACGACCCGGAACGGTTGCGCGCCCGCACGCTGGAGGCGGCGACCCTGCTGCTCGCCTGTGGCCTTGACCGGTCGCTGGTCTACATCCAGTCCCGGGTGCCCGCGCACACCGAGCTGGCCTACCTGCTGGAGAGCACCGCCTACTTCGGGGAGATGCGGCGGATGATCCAGTTCAAGGAGAAGTCGGCGAACCAGGAGGAGGTGCGTCTCTCACTGCTCACCTACCCCGCCCTGATGGCCGCCGACATCCTGCTGCACCGGGCGGACATCGTTCCCGTCGGGGAGGACCAGCGCCAGCATGTCGAGCTGACCAGGGACCTGGCCCTGCGGTTCAACCGCCTCTACGGCGAGATCTTCACCGTTCCCGAGGCCGTCCACCCGCAACTCGCCGCCCGGGTCATGGACCTGACCACACCCGACTCCAAGATGGGCAAGTCCGACGGGTCGGCAGCCGGAACGATCTACCTCCTCGACGAGCCCGCTGACATCCGTCGCAAGATCATGCGTGCGGTGACCGACTCGGAGACCGAGGTCCGCTACGACCTCCAGGAGAAACCCGGCGTCTCCAACCTGCTCACCCTGCTCGCGGTCTGCTCGGGACAGCAGGTCGAGTCGCTCGCCTTCCAGTCGTACGGCGCGCTCAAACGCGAGACCGCCGAGGCCGTGGTCGAGACGCTGCGGCCGGTCCAGGAGCGCTACGCCGAGTTGTCGGCCGATCCGGCGGAGCTGTCACGGATCCTGGCCGCCGGGGCCGCCCTGGCCGTCCAGCGCACCGCGGACCTGATGGCCTTGGCGCGCGGGGCCATCGGCCTGCTTTGAAGAGCGCAAGCGCCGTTCCCGGGAACGAGAGGGTCAGGATTTCTGGCCCGTCTCGTTCTCGTAGGCGGTGAGCTGCTGTTCGAGGGCCTTCATCAGCTCGAACACCTGGCTCGGGGGGATGCGGATCCGGCTGACGATCCTGGTCGGCACGCTGACGAAGTGCTGGCCGGACGAGGGGTCGTTGGCGAGCTGAGGCGGTCTGGTGATCACTGCGAAGTCCAGGACGAAACCATCCTGGGTGTGCCACACCGACGCGAAGTTGGCGTACTGCCCGGCCTCGACCTCGGCGGAGATGCTCACCTCCAGGCGGTTCTCCGGTTCGTCGTTCACCATTCTGTTCTATCTCCTCCGGCCAGGTTGGCTCCATGCTGCCCTGGCCGGGGGACCGGCGGCGCAGGGACGCGCCGACCTCATCGAGGCGGACGCCGTGCTGGGGGGTCGTCAGGGGTGGGGCGTCAAAGGATGGAGGGCAACGGCTTGGCGCCGCGCTGGGCCAGCATGTCGGTCATCAGCTTGATCTCTCCTGTCTGGCCCTCGACGATGTGCCTCGCCGTGGTGGCCACCTCGTCGCGGTCCGACAGTTTCAGCAGCCCTTCGCTCATCTGGACGCCGCCCTCGTGGTGGCGGATCATGAGCTGCAGGAAGAGGATCTCCTGGTCCTTGCCCGTGGCCTCGCTGAGCCTCTTGAGCTCTTCCTCGCTGGCCATACCGGGCATCGTGCCGGAGGCCACCGCCGTTACGCCGTGGCCGTGACCGGCCATCCACGCCATCTGAGGACGCTCGCTCGACTGCTCAAGTCCCCATTGCTGGAGCCAGCCGCTGAACATCCCGCGCTGTGCGGTCTGGGTGACGATGATGTCGTAGGCGAGCCGCCTGAGCGCCTCGTCCTTGCTGCCGTCCCTGATGACAAAGGACATCTCCACGGCCTGGGCGTGGTGGACCGACATGTCGCGGGCGAACCCCGCCTCAGCCGAGGCGTCGGCCGGTGCCGATGTTCTACCGGTGACCAGCAGCAGGGTGGCCGCGACTGCCAGGCAGGTGAGCAGTACGACGAGCGCCGTGCGGCGCCCGGGCTTCGGAGTGTTTCCAGCAGGGGTTTCCATCGCCTGCCCAGAGTACCCACTGTGGCGAATCGTCGCTCTATCACGCATTGTGATTCCTTTATTCTCCACACACGGCGTTAGGGCATAGTCTGACCCGGAGTTGGTTGCCGGCTGGAGGGTCCATGACGAAGGAAAAGGCGCAGGCGAGGCGGGACAATCTCGCCCGGATGCGTGCGGAGCAGAAGCGACAGGAGCGCAGGGCCGCGCTCCTGATGTGGGGTATCGGCGGCACCGTCGTCGTTCTGCTCGTCGGACTGGTCGGCTCCTACCTGTTCAACGAGCGGGCGGCCACCTCGCTGGACGGTGTCGCGAGCACCAAGTACCCGGGCAGCGTGCACGTCCAGACCAAGGTGAGCTACAAGGAGAACCCGCCCATGGGCGGGGAGCACAACCCGGCCTGGCAGAACTGCGGTATCTACGACCAGCCGATCAACAGCGAGAACGCCGTCCACTCGATGGAGCACGGCGCCGTGTGGATCACCTACCAGCCGGATCTGCCCAAGGAGCAGGTGGCCAAGCTCAAGGAGCTGGCCTCCAAGGAGTACATGCTCCTGAGCCCCTACCCGGGGCTGCCCGCCAAGGTCATCGCCAGTTCTTGGAACAAGCAGCTCAAGCTGGACAGCGTGGACGATCCGCGCCTGCCCAAGTACGTCGCTAAGTACAGGAACAACAGCACCGAGACGCCGGAGTTCGGCGCGTCCTGCAGCGGAGGTGTCAGCACGACCACCGCAGAGGCGCCGATCCCGACGACCACCCCGACGGCCGCCCCGAGTCCCGGCTCGTCGAAGGCGCCCGAGATGACCCCGGCGCCGAGCGCCACGCCGAGTTCCTGATCCGACGCGGACGTGTACGGCCCCGCGCGGGCGGGAGCCGTACACCGGCCTGACCGTGACAGACAGTCAGGCTGTGGCGGCCGGGCTGTGGCGCCGGGCCGCCGGTCGTGTCAGGCCAGTACCTGCCCCAGGGGCACCGACTCCAGGCCGTGAGCCTCGGCCACAGGCTGGTTGGTCAGGTGTCCCTCGTGGGTGTTCAGGCCCGGGGCGAGCACGGGATCGTTGCGCAGCGCCGCGCGCCAGCCCAGGTCGGCGATCGCCAGGGCGTAGGGCACGGTCACGTTGGTCAGCGCGTAGGTCGAGGTGTGCGGGACCGCGCCCGGCATGTTGGCCACGCAGTAGAAGATTGAATTGTGCACTCGGTAGGTCGGGTCCGCGTGGGTGGTCGGCCGGGAGTCCTCGAAGCAGCCGCCCTGGTCGATGGAGATGTCCACCAGGACCGAGCCCGGCCTCATCCGCGAGACCAGCTCGTTGCTGACCAGCGTGGGCGCCTTCGCGCCCGGGACCAGGACCGCGCCGATGACCAGATCGGCGTTCAGGACCGCGCGCTCGACCTCGAAGCTGTTCGACGCGACGGTCTGGCAGTGGCCCTGGTAGATCACATCGGCCTGGCGCAGCCTGTCGATGTTCTTGTCCAGCAGGATCACCTCGGCCTGCATGCCGAGCGCGATCACCGCGGCGTTCATGCCGGAGACCCCGGCGCCGATCACGACCACGTTGGCCGCGTGCACGCCGGAGACGCCGCCCATGAGCACGCCACGCCCACCCTCGGGCCGCATCAGATGGTAGGCCCCGACCTGCGGGGCGAGCCGTCCAGCGACCTCGGACATCGGGGCCAGCAACGGCAGGGAACCGTTCGCGTTCTGTACGGTCTCGTAGGCGATACCGGTGATGCCGGATTCGAGCATGGCCCGGGTGCAGGCTTCCGACGCGGCCAGGTGCAGGTAGGTGAAGAGCACCTGTCCCTTGCGCATCCGGTGGTACTCCTCGGCGACCGGTTCCTTGACCTTCAGTACCAGATCGCCCTCGGCCCACACCTCGTCGGCCGAGTCGAGGATGGTCGCGCCCACGCCCAGGAAATCGGAATCGGGGATCGAGGACCCGGTTCCCGCGTCTTTCTCGATGAACACCTGATGACCATGCCGGATCAGCTCCAGGGCTCCAGCGGGGGTGAGGGCTACGCGGTACTCGTGGTTCTTGACCTCGCGGGGAACTGCGATCTTCACGGCTCCTCCAGATTTGTGCACCTATGTCATCTTCACTCTGCGTTCCCTGGAAAGGGGGTACTACGCGCAAGGTGCAATGAATCGCTCATTGTTGATAACAGGCTGTCAATTGGCAGTAGTTCTCATCTTTCAGAGAGCTGACTTGGCCGTCCGATTACCCGGGCCTTTGAGCGATCGGTAGGCTCACCGCGAGGGCGACGCGAGGATACGGGGACACAACGATGGGGATGCGCGCGGGTTCCGGTGGTACGGGCGACCCACCGGTGCCGCAGGGATCTCAGCCAGGCCGTCACGGCCACCGTCCTGAACCGCCGGACCCGGCGGGCCCCCCTGACGGCTTCGGGCCCAGGAACGGGCCCTCAGGGCACGCGGGGCCCGTTCCCCCCGGTGCCCATGGGTATCCCGGCACCGCGAGCCCCCGAGGTTCTCATGACCCCCGAGCCCCCCGAGCCCCCCGAGCCCCCCAGGGGCCCGGCCGGGCGGGGCAGGGCGGCGCGGGGCACGTGCCGGCGGCTCCCCGGGCGAGCAGGGGCACCACGATCGTCCTGATCGTCGCGCTGGTCGTCGTGGTGCTGGTCGCGGGCGTGCTCGGCACCCTCGCGGTGCTGATGACCCGCAACCCCGACATGCCACTCGGCGCGACGCCTCCGCGGCGCCTGACGATCCCCATCCACTTCGCGCCGGTGACGGGCACGCAGTCGGCGGCGCAGTGCACCGATCCCGACGCCAGGCCCGACGACCTGGGGCAGGTCTGTTACACGCTCGCCGCCGGGGTCAGCGTGAACGCCGTACGGAAGATCGAGGCGATCCGGGAGCAGAGCGGTGCCTACTCGGTCAGGATCGCGTTCGCGCCCGCGTTCCGTGACCAGATCAACGACCTGACCAAGGAGGCGGTCACCCAGCAGATCGCGATCGTCGTCGGGGAGAGGGTGGTCGCGGCTCCGCGGGTCGCCCAGGTGATCACCGAGGACAGCCTGAGCATCGCGGGCTCCTTCACCAAGGAGCAGGCGGACGCCATGGTCGCCCGGCTGCTCGGCGCGGGGAGCACGCCGGACCCGGGCGTCACCGGCACGCCGGACCCGGGCGTCACCGGCACGCCGGACCCGGGCGTCACCGGCACGCCGGGAAGCACTGGCACGCCGGGACCCGTGGGGACCCCGGGGAGCGCCGAAACTCCCGGCACCACCGGAACTCCCGGCACCAACGGAACCCCTGGAACCAACGGGACTCCTGGAGGCACCGGGACCTCGTCAACGGGCCAGCAGACCCCGTCCGCCGTGACGCCCGCAACCAACCTGGCCGTCACCCCCGTCGCGAACCCCGCGACCGGCCCCGCCGCGACTGCGGCCGCGACCGGCGTCCCCGCCGCGACCACCTCGTCTCCCGTGCCCACCGCGACGACTCCGGCGAAGACCGCGACCGGCCACGCCTCGGCTCGCCCCTCCACAACCCCGACCTCTTCCACCGGCGGGCGCGGAACCGACCCCCGCTATCCGGACTGCAAGGCCGCGGCCAAGGCGGGCTACGGGCCCTACTTCAAGGAGACCCACGCGGAGTATCGGTGGTACATCGACAGAGACAAGGACGGCGTGGCCTGCGACCCCGACGACCTCTAGCGGGACGACCGGAGGGGGCGGGGGCGTCGGGGGACCTCCGGAGGGTCAGGCGAAGAGGGCTTGGATGGCCTCGATCGCGAAGTAGGCCGTGAAGATCGCGGTGACCACCCACAGCAGCCACGGGATCTGCCTGACCCGGCCGACCGCCGTCTGGACGACCGTGTAGGAGATCACGCCTGCGCCGACGCCGTTGGTGATGCTGTAGGTGAAGGGCATCAGGGCGATCGTTAGGAAGGCGGGGATGGCCAGCGTCAGGTCCTCCCAGGGGATGTTCCTGGCCTGGGTCATCATCAGCGCGCCGACCAGCACCAGTGCGGGGGCCGCCGCGGCGGCGGGCACGACGGAGGCGATCGGGGTGAAGAACAGGGTCAGTACGAACAGGCCGCCGGTCACCAGGGCAGCCAGGCCGGTTCTCGCGCCCTCGCCGACCCCGGCCGCCGACTCGACGAACACCGTGTTGGCCGAGGCGCTGGAGAGTCCGCCGACCGCTCCGGCCACGCCGTCGACGGTCAGGATCGCCCCGAGGCGAGGCACACGACCCTCCGCGTCGACCAGGCCTGCCTCGTCGCTCACCCCGATGATCGTGCCCATCGCGTCGAAGAACCCGGACAGCACCAGCGTGAACAGCACGACCGTCGCGGTCACCACCCCGGCACGGGAGAACCCGCCGAACAGGTCCACCTGGCCGACCAGCCCGAAGTCGGGCGCGGCGATCACCCCTTCGGGCACCCGGGGCACCACCACGCCCCAGCTCGCCGGGGCGATCGTGGTGAGCGAGTTGACCAGGATCGCCAGGACAGCGGTGATCGCGATGCCGATCAGGATGGCACCCCTGGTCCTGCGCACGTAGAGCACGATCACCAGCAGCAGGCCGAAGCAGAACACCACGACCGGCCAGCCGGTCAGGTGCCCGGTCGCGCCGAGCTGCACGGGCGTCCCCGTCCCCTTGGCGACGAACCCGGCGTCGACCAGTCCGATCAGCGCGATGAACATCCCGATGCCCACGCTGATCGCGTGCTTCAGCGCGAGCGGGATGGAGTTCATGATGAGCCTGCGCAGCCCGGAGACCGCCAGAACCACGATCACCAGGCCCTCCAGCACGACGAGCCCCATCGCCTGGGCCCAGGTCATGTGCGGTGCGGCCTGGTAGGCGACCACCGCGTTGAGCCCCAGCCCGGCCGCGAGGCCGAACGGCGCGTTGCCGACCACTCCCATCAGCAGCGTGCTCACGGCGGCGGCGAGGATGGTCGAGGTGGTCAGCTGCGGGATCGACAGCTTCGCCCCCGTGACGTCCGTGGCCCCGCCCAGGATGATCGGGTTGAGCAGGATGATGTAGGCCATGGCCATGAAGGTGGTGATCCCGCCCCTGACCTCACGGCCGACCGTCGAACCACGCGCCGACAGCTCGAAGAACCGGTCCATGACCCTCCCATCGCCTACGGGGATGATCGGTTCCTACCCCTTCGGCGCGATGTCATGAGGTTCGGCGTGATGTCACCGGGGTCAACGCGATGTCGTGGGGACGGATGGGCACGCGGGGTAGCGGCAGGCCGGTGGCGGCCCGTACGGCGGCCGCGATCGCCGGGGTCGACGACAGGGTGGGGGGCTCGCCCGCGCCGCGCAGGCCGTAGGGGGCGTTCGGGTCGGGATTCTCCAGAATCGTGACCCGCATGGGCGGCATGTCGAGGATCGTGGGGATCAGGTAGTCGGTGAAGGACGGGTTCAGCACCCGCCCTCCGGAGACCTGGATCTCCTCCATCAGCGCCAGCCCGAGCCCCTGCGCCGAGCCGCCGTGGATCTGCCCCTCGAGGGCGACCGGGTTGAGCGCCTTCCCCACGTCCTGTACGGCCGCCAGCTCGACGACCTTGACGAGGCCCAACTCCACGTCCACGTCGACCACCGCGCGATGCACGCACAGCGCGAGCTGCGTGTGCGAGGCGCCCTGCCCGGTGACCGGGTCCATCGGGAAGGTCGGGCGGTGGCGGTAACGCCTGGTCTCCTCGACCGCGCCCGCCAACTCCAGCGCCTCGGCCAGGGAGAGCCCGTCCGCCCGTAGCTCCGCGAGCCGCTCCCGCACGGCCTCGCAGGCCGCCTTGACCGCGCCGCCGGTGACGTAGGACTGCCGGGAGGCCGAGGAGGACCCCGCCGAGCCGACCGCCGTGTCCGCCTGCGCGACCGTGACCCTGTCGACGCCAAGCTCGGCCCTGGCGATCTGCTCCTGGATCGTCACCAGTCCCTGGCCGACCTCGGCCGCCGCCGTGTGCACCAGGACGTGCGGCTCGCCGCCGAGCAGCTCGACCCGCACCCTGGCGGTCGAGTAGTCGTCGAAGCCCTCGGAGAAGCAGATGTTCTTGATGCCGACGCCGTACCCGACGCCTCGCCGTACGCCCTCGCCCCTGGTGGTCTGCGCGACGCCGCCCGGCATGTCGAGCGGTCCGCCGCGGGAGGCCGGGGGCAGCGGCTGGGCGGCGAGCAGGCGGAGCATGTCGGCCAGCGGCGCGGGGGAGTCGATGACCTGCCCGGTGGCCAGCCTCGAGCCCTGGGAGACCGCGTTGCGGACACGGACCTCGACCGGGGAGATGCCGCACGCCTCGGCGAGCCTGTCCATCTGCGACTCGTAGGCGTAGCAGGCCTGCACCGCGCCGAAGCCCCGCATGGCGCCGCACGGCGGGTTGTTGGTGTAGACGCCGTAGGCGTCGAGGTGGATGTTCGGCACCTCGTAGGGGCCGATCCCGAGCGAGGCGGCGTTGCCGACTACGGCGGGGGAGGTGGAGCAGTAGGCGCCGCCGTCGAGCAGGATCTCCGCTCTGACGTAGAGCAGCCTGCCGTCGCCGGTCGCGCCATGCTCGTAGCGCATCCTGGCCGGATGCCGGTGCACGTGGCCGAAGAACGACTCCTCGCGGTTGTAGACGATCTTCACCGGGCGGCCTGTGCGCAGCGCGAGCATGCAGGCGTGCACCTGCATGGACAGGTCCTCTCTCGCCCCGAAGGCGCCGCCGACCCCGGACAGCGTCAGCCGTACCCGCTCGGGCGCAAGACCCAGGCACGGCGCGATCTGGTCGCGGTCGACGTGCAGCCACTGGGTGGCGACGAACAGGTCGACCCCGCCGTCCTCGGCCGGTACGGCCAGCCCCGACTCGGGGCCGAGGAAGGCCTGGTCCTGCATGCCGACCTCGTATTCCCCGGTGACGACAACGGGGGCCTCGAAGTCGGAGCCGACCCGGATCGGCTGGTGGCGCAGCACGTTGCCGCCGTCGTGGACCGCGGGACACGAGGGGTCGAAGGCCGCCCTGCGCGGGTCGACGACCGCCTCGCGGACCTCGTAGTTCACCACGATCGCCGCGGCGGCCCGCCTGGCCAGCTCCGGGTGGTCGGCGGCGACCAGTGCGACCGGCTCCCCCTGGTAGCGGACCTGGTCGACGGCCAGCACCGGCTGGTGTCTGCGTTCGAGGCCGTAGAACTTCTCGCCCGGCACGTCCTCGTGGGTGAGCACCGCCAGCACGCCCGGCATGGCCAGCGCGGGGCCGATGTCGATGGAGCGGATCCACGCCGAAGGGTGCGGGCTGCGCAGCGTCACCCCCCAGACCATGTCCGCGAGGTACAGGTCGGAGGAGTAGGCGAACTCGCCCGTCACCTTCAGCGTCCCGTCGGGACGCGGCGCGCTCGCGCCGACGCCCCGCTCCCGCTGTCCGGGCCTGGTCTCGATTCGGCTCACCACAGCAGTACATCAGCCCAGGTCAGGACGGGAAATGGCGGACGCGGACAAAGGCGGGAGAAGGCCGGCGGCGGCTCTTGTAGTTTTATCCAACCATGCGGATACGTGACCTGGTCGGGATAACGGAGCTCGGGCTCACCCTGCTCGTCGGTGAGGAGCATCTGGACCGCCCCTTCACCGGCGTACAGATCACGGACCTGCCCGACCCGCGGCGCTACCTCTCTGGCGGGGAGCTGGTGCTGTCCGGCCTCATGTGGCGCAACCAGCCCGCCGACTCCGCACGGTTCGTCGCCCGTCTCGCGGAAGCCGGGGTGGCCGCGCTCGGCGCGGGCAGCGCCTGGCTCGGCATGGTTCCCGACGACCTCGTCGAGGCCTGCGCGGCCCATGGCCTGCCGCTGCTCCGGGTGCCTGTCGAGGTCTCCTTCAGGAGCGTCGCCGAGATGGTCGTCCCGAGGAACGCGGAGCTGCGTGACGCCCTCGGCCGTCACCGACGGATCGTCGCCGCGGTCGCGGAGGGCGCGGGTCTTCCGGAGCTGTTCGCGCTGATGGACACCGAGCTGGGGATGACGGGCGCGGTGGTCTCCGCGACCGGCGGCCTGGTCGCGGGCACCCTGCGGGAGGCGGACGCCGTACGGCTCGCGCATGAGTACCTGACCGCCTCCCGGCTGCCGCACCTGACCCGCACCTCCTCGGGGGCCTTCACGATCTTCGGGGTCGGCCGCGAGCACCGCGCCGCGGGCTGGGCGCTGGTCTGCGGCGGGGACCTGCTCGGCGAGGCCGACCTGGGATTCGAGCTCGCGGCCTGCGTCGCGCTCGAGCGAACCAGGGCCGAGGGGGTGAGGGAGGTCGAGCGCCGCCTCGTGGGGCAGCTGGTCGAGCTGGCCGTCTCAGTGGGGAGCGGCCAGGCAGAGCTCAACGCCGGGCTGCGGGCCTGCGGGATCGGCCAGGCGGAGCCGTACTCGGTGGTGAGCGTGACCGTCTCGCCGGCGGGCGAGACCGTGAGAGACGATCCGGCGGCGCTCGGCGGGCGGGTCCTGGAGGAGCTGCTGCGCCCCTTGCGGGTCGCCGCCGCGGTCGCCGGAGCCTGGACGGGCACGGAACCCGGTACGGTCGTGGATCCCGCCGCGGCTGCGGGCACGGAGCGGGCCGACGGGGGCGTGGGCACGCGGGCCGGCGCACGGTCGCGGGAGAGCGCCGAGGAGGCCGTGGCGCTGGTGCCGCTTGTGGGAACGGCGAAGGAGCTGGCGGAGACGCTGAGGGCGGGGGAACGCGCGCTGGCGGCGGGACTCAGGGGAACCCGGGTCTCGATCGGGGTGAGCGCCGTGCTGGCCGGTTCCGCGGCGATCAGAGGTGGCGTCGAGGAGGCCCGTCACGCCCGGCGGCTGGCGCAGGCGCGGGGCGGGGGAGTGGCGACCAGCGATGAGATCTACACGCACGCACTGCTGCTGGCGACGGTCCCCGGGGACGTGCGGCGGTCGTTCGCCGCGCGGCTGCTGGACCCGCTGGTCGACTACGACCGGCGGCACCAGTCCGAGCTGGTGCTGACCCTCGGCATGTTCCTCGACTGTGTCGGTTCGTGGAATGCCTGTGCCGAGCGTCTGCACGTGCACGTCAACACGGTCCGCTATCGTATCCGCCGCGTCGAAGAGCTGACCGGACGGGATCTCTCCACGATGGCGGACCGTGTCGACCTGTTCTTGGCTTTACAGGCGAGCTGACCCGATCCTAGTCGGGGTGGTTCCAGCTCGTCCTGTTCTGCGAGTTCTGCTGCAAAGAATACTGACTGGTGCTCTGTGAGGGGGCAGACGAATCGGCACTGGCGGTCGTAGCATTGCTCGTGGCTGCAAATGTGGCCGTAAATAGGACGGCGAGGGCAGACAAAGCGAGGCGTCGGCGCACGGGGGAGGCTCCTGTCGTGGGTTCTGCTGCTCGAACGATATCTTTCAAGGGGTAACGTGGCTGGTCAAGACTTGGTGGGGCAACGCATCAAGACCGTCCGACGTCAACGTGGTCTTTCCCAGGCGCAACTCGCCCATCCGGAACTATCCGACAGTTATGTATCTCTGATCGAGAGTGGCAAGCGTACTCCCACGCCCGCGGTCCTTGAGCTACTGGCGGAGAAGCTCGACTGCTCCCTCACCTACCTGATCAACGGCGTGACCGCCGAGCAGATGCAGGAGATCGAGCTCGGCCTCGGCTACGCCCGGCTGGCCATGGAGAACGGCGAGGTCAGCGAGGCGCGCACGCGCTACGCCGAGTTGCTCGCCGACAGCGGCCTGGCGGGCCTGCCCCAGCACAGGCAGGACGCCGAGTACGGCCTTGCCCTGGCGGCTGAGGCCTGCGGTGACCTGGACGATGCGATCACCCTGCTGAACGGCCTGCGCCAGAACGACCCCGTCACGATGTCCCCGGAGCGCCACATCGCCGTGGTCGTCGCGCTCTCGCGCTGCTACCGGGAGCAGGGCGACCTGGTTCAGGCGGTCAACGTCGTCGAGCAGATCCTCGGCGGAGCCGTACGGCCCGCCTGGACCGACGGCCTGATCAGGCTGGCCAGCCAGCTGGTCGCGGCCTACTTCGAGCGTGGCGACCTGCTCAGGGCCCGCCAGTTCTCCGCCGAGGTGCTCGCCGCGGCCGAGGTCCTCGGCACCCCGCAGGCGCTCACGCTGGCGCACTGGGGCGCGGCCATCGTCGCGGTCGAGAGCGGCCGCGGTGACGAGGGGGTTACCCACGTCGAGCGGGCCCTGGCCATCCAGTCCGAGCACGGCGACCCCCGCAGGCTGGCCAGGCTCCGCAGCGACTACCTCGAGGTGATGCTGGCCGTCCGGCCCATGCAGGCGGCCACGTGGCGGGACCAGCTGGTGAAGGCGGAGAAGGAGCTGTCGGAGAGCTCCGCCAACCCCATGGCCAAGCTGCGCTGCGTGATGAACCTCGCCCGCGCCGAACTGCTGCTCGCCAACCCCCAGCAGGCGGGGGAGCACATCAGGTCCGTCTGCGACATGCTCGACGGGATGCCCAAGCTTCTGCAGATGGAGGCGCACCTGCTGCACGGCCAGACCTCCGCGGAGCAGCACGACCGGCAGCAGGCCCTGCGCGAGCTGGACACGGTGGCCGAGGCGCTCGACCAGCTGACGGGAACCCGCTACACCGCCCACGTGTGGCTGACGACCGCCCAGGTTTTGGAACGTATCGACGAGCCCGACCGGAGCGTGGACGCCTACAAGAAGGCTCTGGCCTGCGTGGGACTGTAGGACCGTGTGTCCCGCGAGCCGGGCGAGCGGCTCGCGGGGAAAGGTGGCATCGAAAGAGGCGGCGCCCCAACGGTGCCGGGCACGACCGGAGACGGATGCCGGACGGGTCTTCTGCCCGGATCCGAGGCGTGATCGGTCCGGGGAGGTAAGGACCGCGTGAGGGCGTCGGTAGCCTTGATGGTGCCATGAAGACTTCCCCTGTCGCGGCAGCTCTCGCGCTTCTCGCCGCTCTCGTCCTCGGTACGGCCTTCGCCGCGCCCGCCCTGGCTCACGACTCGCTCAAGAGCAGCAACCCCGCGAAGGGGGCCAAGGTCGAGAGCCTCGACCAGGTGAAGCTGACCTTCAGCTCCAAGGTCGGCTTCCCGAGCGTCGTCGTGCACACCTCGGACAACACCGCCTACCAGGACGGCAAACCGGCCGTCGACGGCTCGGTCGTCACCCAGAGGCTCAAGGGAGATCTTCCGCCCGGCGGATACGTCATCGCCTACCGGGTGGTCTCCTCGGACGGTCACCCGATCGAGGGAGAGATCCCCTTCACGCTGACCGGCCCCGGCAAGCCCACACCGTCGGAGACCGCCGCGGCATCCCCGTCCTCCTCGGAGTCCGGGCCCGGGTCGGCGTCGCCCTCAGCGGTCACAGAGACCGCGGCGGACGCCCTCTCGCCCAGCCCGGCGGCCGAGGTGTCCGGCTCCGGATCCTCAAGCGGCATCCCCGGCTGGGTGTGGCTGATCGGCGGCGGCCTGGCCGGCATCGGCATCGGCATGTTCTTCAGCCTGCGCGGCAAGAAGCAGCCATGAACAGGCGGGCACGGGCGGCGGTCTAGCCCGCCCTCGCGGGCGCCGTGGATCCTTCCGATACTCGGCGCTCCTATCACCCTCCTGGCACTCGCTCCCCCCTCCTGGACGGTGGGAGCCCAGTGGCGCAACCGCCATGTGCCCCTATCTTCCAGCCCCGTCACCGCCACCTCCCGGTAACCTGTAAGACAGGGGGGTCTGGCATCACCGCAACGGGCGCGGCGCCCGGTCGTCGCGCGCCCAGTCACGTACAGGTCACCTTTTCGGTCGGGGGACCGGTGGCTGCCATGTGCGGCAGGAGGGGTGAGCAGTGGCCAAAGAACTGGGCATGCGTGCGGGCCTGAGTCTTGCCCAGGCTCTCGAGGAGCACCTGGCCGAGTGGGCGGAGAGCACCGGGATCGCCGTCGAGATCTGGGCGTTGCCAGGCCGTGAGGTGCCCATCAGGATCGCCGAGGCCGTACTGGCCGTCCTGGGCGAGGCGCTTTCCAACATCGAGCGGCACAGCCGGGCCGGTGTCGTCTCCATCGCGGTGACCTTGGGACCCGCCGGTCTCCGCATGACGGTGAGCGACGACGGCGCGGGTTTCTCCGGCCAAGCCGCAGGCCGGGGCATCACCGTCATGCGCACCCACTTCGCCGAGGTCGGCGGCACGCTCGGCGTCAACGGCGTCCCGGGAGAGGGAACCACCATCACCGGAGTCGTCCCCCGTAGCGGCTAGCCGTATCCAGCCAGCCGCCTGGTGACGCGCTCTGGGCTTTTTCCCGGCACCGGTACGGCGAGCGGCGGCACGGCCCCGGTGCACGCCGGTGATCTCCTGCCGGACGCCTCCGCCGCGTCCGAGGTGGCGGCGCGGCGAAGACGGGCCGGGCCCCGTGCCGTTGCGTGACCGGTGAACTCCCGGCTGCCGGGATTTAGGGAAGCGTCAGGATCTCGTGGCCGGTCTCGGTGACCAGGATGGTGTGCTCGAACTGGGCGGTCCGCTTGCGGTCCTTGGTCACCGCGGTCCAGCCGTCAGGCCAGATCTCGTAGTCGATCGTGCCGAGCGTCAGCATGGGTTCGATGGTGAACGTCATGCCGGGCTCCAGCGTGACCGCCAGCGACGGGTCGTCGTAGTGCGGGACGATCAGCCCAGAGTGGAACGTGGTGCCGATGCCATGGCCGGTGAAGTCGCGGACGACGCCGTAGCCGAACCGCTTGGCGTAGGCCTCGATGACACGGCCCGCCACGTTGAGCTGGCGGCCGGGGGCGACGGCCTTGATGGCCCTGCTGGTCGCCTCGCGGGTGCGCTCGACCAGCAGCCGGGACTCCTCGTCCACGTCGCCGACGAGGAAGGTGGCGTCGGTGTCGCCGTGCACACCGCCGATGAACGCGGTGATGTCGACGTTGACGATGTCGCCGTCACGCAGCAGGGTGTCGTCGGGGATGCCGTGGCAGATCACCTCGTTGATCGAGGTGCACAGCGACTTGGGGTAGCCCCGGTAGCCCAGCGTGCTGGGGTAGGCCCCGTGGTCGCAGAGGAACTCGTGGCCGATCCGGTCGAGCTCGTCGGTGGTGACACCGGGCGCGACGTGCCTGCCGACCTCCTCGAGCGCCTGGGCGGCCAGCTTGCCCGCGATCCGCATCCGCTCGATGATCTCGGGGGTCTTCACGTCGGGCTCTCCGACCTTCGGAGATTTCTTCCCGACATACTCCGGCCGCTCGATGTGGGCGGGGACCTTGCGAATGGGCGAGATCCGCCCGGGCTGGAGCAGTGTCGTCATGGTCACCCAGTCTAGTTGTGCTTCTCACTGGGCAGGATTGCTCGCATGAGTGATCGATGGTGGTTCTGTTTGACGCACATGGCGGTCGAGCCCGACGAGGGCTGTCCCAACAAGGACCGGCTGGGTCCCTACGAGACCCGCGAGGCTGCGGCCAACGCGCTGAAGACCGCGGCCGAACGCAACCAGGCATGGCAGGAGGAGGACAAGGCCTGGGACGGCGACTAGCACCGCCGTTCGCCAGGCGGGCCGATCGAGGCCGCCCTGATCGTCGAGGCCGGTCCTGGGCGGCCGGGGCCGGCTGTTCCGGACGCTCCGGCCGCGGGGGGCTGGCTGTTTCGGACGCTCCGGCCGCGGGGGCCGACGTCCGCCCCGTCGTGCGCGGGGAACCCCGTCCCGCGCGGCCCTTACCGGCCGGTGACATGACCGTGTGCGGCGAGTCGCCGACAATGTTGACCTTGCCTGGCTGATTTCTGGTGATGGTTATTAGAAATCGCCATATATCCGTTTTTTCGGGTTTTGGTGGCGCGTAATCATTTGCGGTTGGTCGGAAGTGCGGCGCGGACGGCGGGCGCGCGCGGGACGTCGTCCCGTGGACGTGACGGCCGCGCCCGCGGCGGGGCTGACCTGGGCGGAGTGCTACCGGCCTTCAACGACCGCGTAGGCGCGGACCGGGAAGGTGCCCATGCCTGTGATCATCGGAGGGGCTGCGTGGAAGCGGAACCCGCTGTCGGGGAGCGCGGCCAGGCCGGTCATGTGCTCCACGATCGGGATTCCCGCGCCGAGCAGCAGCGTGTGCGCGGGGCGTTCGCCGTGCGGCGGGGTGTCGTCGATGTTCAGCGTGTCGATCCCGACGAGGGCCGCCCCCTGCTCCACGAGCCACTCCGCCGCCGCGGGTTCGAGGTAGGGGTGGCCGTTGAAGTAGGCGTCCGTGCCGAAAAGCCGGTCCCAGCCGGTCTGGACGAGGACGGCCCTGCCCCGCACGTCCAGGCCGGTGAACCGGTCCGGCCCCACCGAGCGCAGGCCCTCGGCCCGCACCACCAGGCCCGGCAGGTCTGCGATCGCCTCCAGCGGCACCCCGGACAGGTCGGGGCCCTCCGGGTAGCGGTGGTACGGGGTGTCGAGGTAGGTGCCGGTGTTGGCGACCAGCTCGATGCTGCCGATGTGGAACTCGGTGCCGGGGGCGTAGACCTCGCGTGAGGCCTCCCGGCTCAGGTGCACGCCGAGCCGGGGCCCGGGAACGCCCGGGTAGGTGCGCATGCCCTCGACGATGCGGTGGCTCAGCTCGATCAGCCTGTTCATGGGACGCTCACCGTCTTCTTCTTGTTTCTTGTCATGATCATCCTGGTGACGGCCGTGAGGCCGATCGCGCCCCAGACGACGTTGAGGATCGCTGAGGGCCAGGCGGAGTGGCAGGCCGTGTTCACCATCAGGGCGATCGCCCCGACAAGGTTGATGGTCTGGTACGGCATGCCGTCCCCGGCCATGCGGGACGAGGACACCATGGCGTAGCCGTACAGCATGGCCCCGGCGCCGGCCCAGCCGAGGAGGTCGACGAACAGGGACACCGGATCACGCCCTGGTGGAGGAGGGGCTCATGTCCCTATGATCCCGACATGCACCAATGAAGGGCAAATAAAGTCTTCTTAAGAAGCGCGTAAGCTGAGCTGTATGGAAATCGACCCGAGGAGGTTGCTGGTGCTCCATGAGGTCGCGCGCCGCGGGGGCGTCATGCGTGCGGCCGAGGCGCTCCACCTGACCGCCTCCGCGGTCTCCCAGCAGCTCGCCCAGCTTGAGCGGGAGGTCGGGCTCGCGCTCATCGACCGGTCACAGCGCAGGGTCGCGCTCACCCCCGTGGGCCGGGTCCTCGCGGGATACGCGGAGCGGGTCGAGGAGGAGCTCAGCGAGGCCAGGCGGGAGCTGACCCAGTTCACCGAGCGGCTGGCGGGTCCCGTCTCGATCGCCGCGTTCCCCACGGCCATCCGGCACCTGCTGCTACCCGCTCTGGCGACGCTGGCCGAGCGCCACCCCCAGATCACCCCGCGCGTCCACGAGCTGTACGGGGCGCCCGCGCTGCAGGAGGTCAGGCTCGGCGGGATCGACCTGGCCATCACCGAGCAGGACGCGGACGAGCCCGTCCCCGCGCAGCCCTCGATCGTCTCCCAGCCTCTCCACGTGGACGAGTACCGCATCGTGGCGCCTCCCGGCTGGGCGGACATCCCGCGTGACGTCGCGGACCTGGGCGGCGTGCCGTGGGTCGCGGGACCGCCGGACCAGGCGTGCGGGCACGCGCTGGAACGGCTGGCCGCCCTGCACGGGTTCACTCCGCGCAAGGTGCACGTCATCGAGGAGTTCCCGCCCGTCCTGGCCATGGTCGCGGCGGGGCACGGGGTGGCGATCGTCCCCTCGCTGGCCCTGCTCGAGGTTCCCGCGGGTGAGGTGGTGGTGACCGGCATCTCCAATGTGGGCGCCCGCAGCCTCAGTGTCGTGACCCGCGTCAGCCGTGCCCGCTCAGGGGAGCCCGGCCCGGTGCAGGCGGTGGTCATCGCCGCGCTCAGGGAGGCGGCGGACGGTCTCGTGTCCCGCCTCGGGGAGCGCTGCGAAACGCCGCGGGGGTGGCCAGGCCAGTCATCCGGGACCCAGGAGGACGGCCTCAGTCGGGGACCCGGGGGCCACTGACCCGGTCGAGAAGCCGGGCCAGCCGGTCGCGCAGGCCGGGACGCTGCTCGCCCTCGCCCGCGGCCAGGCTGATCAGATGCTGGGCGCCGTCGAAGGAGAGCGGCCCCTGCTCGGAGATCACCAGCGCGTCATGGGCCAACCCCTCAAGCTCCGGGTCGCCGCCGTCCAGCGCCAGGATGGTCGCCCCGACGCGCCGGGCGTCGCTGACCCGCTCCAGCAGGGGATCAGGGGCCCGGTCCTCGGTCACGACGAACAACGTCTCGCCCCGCCTCGCCTGCTCGATCCGCTCAAGCCCGACACGCAGGTGCGCGGGCGCGTCCGGGGCGGGCGCCCAGCGGACCAGCGTCGGGGCGAGCTGGGGCAGCCCGGCGAGCCTGGCCTCGTCACTCAGGTGCGCGGTCAGATGCCAGGGCTCCTCGCTGGGGGTGCCGACCACCAGCAGGCCTCCCGGCGACCGCGTCGCCCGTAGCGCGAGCCCCAGCTCGCGGGTGCGCTCGATCCAGCCGGTCGAGGCCAGGATCTCGCGCAGGATTGCCACCGACCGAGCGTCCATGCCCACCATGGTGCCTCAGTCCCCCCGGGATGACTCGCGGAACACGGCCCTGGCATGATCTGGACAGATAACAGGGCCGATCGGGTCCGGCCACGAACGGCAGACAATGACGGGGAGCGATCAGTGAGCACTGACATTCCAGATGTGAGCGGAATCTCGATCGGGATCCTGGGCGGCACCGGCGACCAGGGCAAGGGACTGGCCAGGCGGTTCGCCCTCGCGGGAAACCCGGTGCTGATCGGGTCGCGCAGTGCGGAGCGCGCCCGGGAGGCCGCGGCGAGCATCGGCGAGTCGGTTCGCGGCGCGGACAACGCGACCGTGGCGGCCGAGGCCGACGTGGTGATCGTGGCGATCCCGTGGGACGGCCACAAGTCCACACTGGAGTCCCTGCGGGCCGAACTGGCCGGGAAGATCGTCATCGACTGCGTCAACCCGCTGGGCTTCGACAAGCAGGGCGCGTACGCGCTGCCCGTCGAGGAGGGCAGCGCCGCCCAGCAGGCCGCCGCGGTCCTCCCGGACAGCCGGGTCGTCGCCGCCTTCCACCACGTCTCCGCCGTCCTGCTGCTGGACCCCGAGGTGGCGGAGGTCGACCTGGACGTGCTCGTCCTCGGAGACGATCGTGAGGCGACCGACACCGTGCAGGCGCTGGCCGGCCGGATCGCGGGCGTCCGCGGGGTGTACGGCGGCCGCCTGCGCAACGCCCACCAGGTCGAGGCGCTGACCGCCAACCTCATCTCCGTCAACCGCCGCTACAAGGCCCACGCCGGGTTCCGCGTCACCGACATCTGAGTTGTGCTTATTTGCACCGCCTTCGGCGTCGCGGGCTGTGCTTGTTTGCGACGCCTGGCGGCGTCGCGGGTTTGGGCGCCCCAGTGCCGGTGCCTTCCCTCGTCGCTCATCCGCTCCTCAGTCCAGACACCGGCGCGCCCAAGCCAAAAACAGTCCCGCCGGTGGTGCGCCCAAGCCGTGTTCAGCACTGTCAGGTGTGGGCGGGGGGCGATCTCCTCGGTAGGGAGGCCCGGCACCGCGCAGAGCGGGCTCGTCAACGTGTCGGGGCCGGTGTCCGGCTTTCCGCTCGGCGTTCCCCGCGATGGGCTGAATTTGCACGACCCGGTCTGACAGACATCCGGCGAGCGGGACATCCTTGACGCATGAGCGAACTTCGTCCGGAGACCCGTACCGTCCACCTTCCCCAGCCGGAGCTGAACGGCAGCCACCCCATCGCCGTGCCGATCTACCAGACCTCGGGCTTCGTCTTCGACGACCCGGCCGTCTTCGCCGAGGGGATGGGCCGCCCCGACGGTCCCTTCGTGTACGGCAGGCTGTCGAACCCAACCGTCCGATCCCTGGAGGAGGCGGTCGCCGGGCTCGAGGGCGGCGTCGGCGCGGTTGCGACCGCCTCGGGCATGGGGGCGATCAACTCGGTGCTGCTCGGCCTGCTCAAGCCGGGGGACCACCTGATCGCGCAGAAGCCCCTCTACGGCGGCACCGCGGCGATGATCAACGACCTGGCCGGGCGGTTCCGCATCGAGGTCTCCTACGTGCCGCAGGACGATCCGGCGGCGTTGCGCGCGGCCGTACGCGAGGAGAGCAGGATGGTCTACCTGGAGACCATCGCCAACCCGGTGACCCAGGTCGCGGACCTGCCGGGGATGTGCGCTGTCGCCCGTGAGGCGGGCCTGGTCTCCGTGGTCGACAACACCTTCGCCTCGCCGATGCTGTGCCGCCCGATCGAGCACGGCGCCGACATCGTGGTCCACTCGACGACCAAGTACCTGAGCGGACACACCGACGTGCTCGGCGGCGTCGCGGTCTTCGCCTCGGACGAGCTCTACCGCAAGGTGTGGCACTTCGCGGTCGAACTGGGCGCGACCGCCGACCCGTTCGCCGCCTGGCTCACTCTGCGCGGCATTCAGACCCTGCCGCTGCGCATGGAGCGCCACTGCTTCAACACCCGCGAGCTCGCCCTGCGCCTGGACAACCACCCCGCGGTCTCGGCCGTGCACTGGCCCGGCCTGCCCTCGCACCGCTCGCACCTGCTGGCCAGGAGGCTGCTGCCCGACTTCGGCGGGGTCTTCTCCTTCGACCTCGTCGGCGGCCGCGCGGCGGGCGAGAAGTTCATGAGCTCGGTACGGCTCGCGTTGCTGGCCCCGTCGCTCGGCGGTGTCGAGACGCTCATCCTGCACCCGGCGACCACCTCTCACCGCTCGCTGACGGCCGAGGAACTCGCCCGGCACGGGATCAGCGAGGGCACGGTCCGGGTCGCGGTGGGCATCGAGCACATAGAGGATCTTTGGGCTGATTTTTCCCAAGCGCTTTCATGACTTTTCGCTGGATGCCAGTGTGTAGTCGGAAAGCTGTGATCCGAAAAGTTGGTCTTTCGGAAGGTGGATCGATGCCACTGAAAAGCTACGGGGTCCTCGCGGGAAGAGCCGTCGACCGGCGGCGCGAGGGGGGTACGGACAGCCCGCACTACCAGATCCATCTGGTGGACACGGCGGGCACCTCGTACCGGATCGCGGTCAACGTCAAATCCCAGCAGGCCCCCTCCGACCTGCTCCAGCTCGCGGATGAGAACTTCAGACACCCCCTCACCCAGGCCCTGCCGCAGACGGCCGTCGGCTGGACGGCCCTTTCCTCCAGCCCCGGCGGCGCGGCCCTCGACTACATCCGGGGCAACCTGTTCGACCCGGCGGCCGTGCGCCCGCTTCCGCCCGACCTGCCGGGAGTCGACAACGACCTGGCCGACAGGCTCGATCACTACGTTCAGCGGGCGATCGCCGATCCCACCGCGATCGTCTACGCCTTCGGCGAGCGCTGGGGGCCGGAGTCCGGTGTCCCCGACAAGATCTTCGGGTTCCGGCCCGGCAACGGTGTCCATGACATCCACATGAACCAGGGCAACTCCGGCCGCTTCCGGGGCGACGACGGCGTGTGGCAGGACGGCGGCCTGCTCCTGCACTTCCCCACGGAGCAGCGCTGGATCGCGATCTTCCTGGCCTTCCAGTCCCAGGCCTGGCACACCGATGACATCACCGGGCACACCATCGAGGGCGCCCCCACGCGGCCGGGCACCGGGGAGGAGCCGGTGCGCGTGGTCGCCGCGCTCGTCAACCCCGTCGGGCCCGCGCCGGAACGCGAGGTCGTCACCCTGCTCAACGCCTCCTCCGCCCCGGTCGACCTCACCGGATGGCGGCTCGCCGACCGGGCCAAGAACGTCTTCCCGCTGCCCGCGGGTCCCCTGGCCCCCGGCGCGGTCCTCCAGCTCGCGGTGGGAGCCCCGTTCGCCCTCGGCAACGGCGGCGGTGTGATCACGCTGCTCGACGCCGCCGGGCTCAAGGTCCACGGAGTGTCCTACACCGCTGGGCAGGCGGCGAAGGAGGGCTGGACGGTCACCTTCTGACCCTCGAGCTTCTCAGGGGGCTGTGCCGTACCGGTGCCGCTCGGGATTCTCCCGGACGGCACCGGCATGGCGAACGGCGCCGGGTCCGGTGAAGGCGGGCGATCTCCCGTCAGGGGAGCCGCCGTCAGAGGTCAGTGGTAGCTGTGCTCGGCGGTGGGGAAGGCGCCGCTGGTCACGTCGTCGGCGAAGGCGCGCACCGCCCGGTCCATCTCTCCCGCCAGGTCGAAGTACTTCTTGACGAACTTGGCCGGGCGGGGAGTCAGGCCCATCAGGTCCTGCCAGACGAGGACCTGGGCGTCGGTCGCGGGGCCCGCGCCGATGCCGATGGTGGGGATGGACAGTGAGGCGGTGACCCGCTCGGCGAGGTCGGCGGGGACGCACTCCAGGACCACGGAGAAGGCCCCGGCGTACTCCAGGTCCTTGGCGTCGGCCATCAGCTCGTCGCCCGACTGGCCGCGCCCCTGCACCCGGTAGCCGCCGAAGGCGTTGACCGACTGCGGGGTCAGGCCCAGGTGAGCCATCACCGGGATGCCCGCCGAGACCAGCGCCTCGACCTGGGGGAGGACCCGGCGGCCGCCCTCCAGCTTGACCGCGTGGGCTCCGGCCTCCTTCAGGAAGCGGGCCGCCGTCTCCAGCGCCTGCTGGGGCGAGGACTGGTAGGAGCCGAACGGCAGGTCGGCGACCACCATCGCGCGTGCGGAACCGCGCACAACGGCCGCGGTCAGCGGCATCAGGTCGTCGACGGAGACCGGCAGCGTCGAGTCGTGGCCGTAGACGACCATGGCGGCCGAGTCGCCGACGAGTAGCACGGGGATGCCGGCCTCGTCGAAGACCCGCGCGGTCATCGCGTCGTACGCGGTGACCATCGGCCACCTCTCGCCCCGCTCCTTGGCTGCGGCGATGTCGCGGACGGTGATCCGTCGTCCGGCCTGGCCGCCGTAGAGCGCGGTCGGCGGGCTGGTGACGGAAGTGGTCACGGAAGAGGTCATGGAAAGCCTCCAGCAGAAGTCTCGAGGCGTCCCTGTGACGTCCCCGGACTGTTCCGATGATTGCACGCGTACGCCTCGTTAAACACCCCCGATCCCGACCGTAATCCGGTGGCGAGCATGTCGGAGCCGTACGACACAATGCATGCGGAGGTAAGTAATCAAATGGCAATAGAGCCTTACCGTCGTCTGCTGTCCATCCCCGGTGTACGGGCGTTGTTGCTGGTGGCGATGGTCGCCCGGATACCGGCGACCGCGACCGGGATCACGCTGACACTGCACGTTGTCGACGGGCTCGGGCTCGGTTTCGCCCAGGCGGGCCTGGCCGGAATGGCGAGCGCGGTGGGGATGGCCGTCGGATCGCCGCTGGCGGGACGGCTGGTCGACAGGCACGGTCTGCGGCCCGTGGTCCTGGTGACCTCCCTCGCGCAGCTCGCGTTCTGGGCGACGGCCTGGGCGCTGCCGTTCCCCGCGCTGCTCGCCGCCACGGCGCTGGCCGGGCTGTTCAGCCTGCCGCTGTTCAGCGTGACCAAGCAGTGCATCACGGCGATGGTCCCGATCGAGCAGCGCAGGCTGGGCTTCTCCCTCGACTCGATGCTCGTCGAGCTGTCCTACATGGTCGGCCCGGCCCTCGGCGTCGTCGGAGTCACCGTGCTCGGCAGCGCGTGGACGATGGGCGTGGTCGGAGTCGGTCTCGTCGGCGCGGGGGCGGCGCTGTTCGTGCTGAACCCGCCCATCCGCTCGGCCGAGGAGCTCGAGCAGCCGCAGGAGCGGGTGCCCAGGCGCCAGTGGCTGACCCCCGCGCTCGTCGGCCTGCTCGGCACCGTGTGCGCCGCGACGTTCGTGCTCACCACGACCGAGCTGTCGCTGGTCGCGAGCATGAAGCAGGCGGGCGACACCGAGTGGACGGGCGTGGCGATCGGCATCTGGTGCGCCTACTCGCTGATCGGCGGCTTCGTGTACGGCGCGCTGCCGCGAGGCTTCTCGCCGCTGGTGCTGATCGGCGCGATGGGCGTGCTCACCATCCCGGTCGGGCTGGTCGGCGGCGACTGGCGGTGGCTGATGCTGGCCCTCATTCCCGCGGGGGTGCTGTGCGCCCCGGGATTGTCGGCCACGGTTGATACCTTGAGCCGCTGGGTTCCCGCGGGGGCGCGCGGCGAGGCGATGGGCCTGCACGGCACGGCGTTGCTGATCGGCGGCGCCTCCTCGGCGCCGATAGCGGGAGTGCTCATCGACTCCTACGGTCCCGGCTGGTCCTTCGCCGTCGCGGGCCTGGTGGGGGTGGTGATGGTGCTGCTCGCCCTGCCCTTCTGGCGGCGAACCAGCACGTCAGTCGACGTCTCTGTGCCGGTTTCCATGTGAAGGATCCGGAAATATCCGGCAAATACGAAACGCAACGGTTGCGTATCGTAAGATAAACCGATACGGTACTGTTTCGAAACTTTTACGTATCGAAACGGGGCCTCCATGGAACAACAGACCGGTCACCCTAAACGGTGGCAGATCCTGGGAGTGCTGGTCTTCAGCCTCCTGGCGGTCGTGCTCGACAACACCATCCTCAACGTGGCGCTGAAGACGATCGCCGATCCGCAGGAGGGCCTGGGGGCCACGCAGAGCCAGCTCGAGTGGGCGATCAACTCCTACACCCTCGTCTTCGCGGGTCTGTTGTTCACCTTCGGAGTGATCGGTGACCGTACTGGGCGCAAGCGCATGCTGTTCATCGGAATGGCGCTCTTCGGCCTGGCCTCGCTGGCCAGCGCCTACGCCCAGGACCCGACGCAGCTGATCGTCGCCAGGGCGTTCATGGGCGTCGGCGGCGCCGCGATCATGCCCGCCACCCTCGCGATCATCTCGAACGTCTTCCCTCCGGAGGAGCGCGGCAAGGCGATCGGCATCTGGGCCGGTGGCGTCGGCATCGCCGTGGCGATCGGCCCGATCACCGGCGGCCTGCTCATCGAGCACTTCTGGTGGGGCTCGGTCTTCCTGATCAACCTGCCGATCGTGCTGGTCAGCATGGTGCTCATCGCGTTCATCGTGCCCGAGTCACGTGACCCAAGGCCGTCCAAGCTCGACCCGGTCGGTGTGCTCCTGTCCATCGTCGGCCTCGTCGCGATCACCTACGGCATCATCAGGGGCGGCGAGCTGGCCACGGTCGCCAGCGCGGAGGTGCTGGTCCCGTCGATCCTGGGCCTGGTCGTGCTGGCGGCCTTCATCTGGTACGAGCGCCGCATCGACCACCCGGCCTTCGACGTCCGCTACTTCTCCAACGCCCGCTTCTCCACCGCGGTCGGCATGATCGGCATCGTGTTCTTCGCGATGATGGGCGCGATGTTCTTCCTGATCTTCTACCTGCAGATCGTGCTCGGCTTCACCCCGATGGAATCGGGCGCGCTGATGATCCCGTTCGCCGCCGCCCAGATCATCTTCGCTCCGCTCAGCCAGCAGACGGTCAGGCGGTTCGGCAGCAAGGTGAGCGCCACCGTGAGCATGGTCGTCGTGGCCGCGGCCCTGGCCTCGTACGCGCTGATGGACCAGAACACCCCCATCCTGGTGATCGAGATCGTCTTCTTCGTCCAGGGAGCGGCGATGGCCAACATCATGCCGCCCGCGACCACCACGATCATGGAGTCGCTGCCCAGGGAGAAGGCGGGCGTCGGCTCGGCCATGAGCAACACCGTCCGCCAGGTCGCCGGAGCGCTCGGCGTCGCCCTGCTCGGCTCGCTGCTGTCGGCGACCTACCGCGACGAGATCGCCCCCAGCCTGACCGGCCTGCCCGAGCAGCTTCAGCACCTCGCGGGCGAGTCCCTGACCGGCACACTCGGCGTGGCCAAGGCCCTCGGTGAGCGCGGTGCCGCGCTGATCGAACCCGCCAAGCACGCCTTCCTCGACGGCATGCACGTCACGTCGCTGGTCTCGGCGGCGTTCGCGCTCCTCGGAGCCCTGGTGGTGCTCAAGTGGCTGCCGGGAAAAAACAGCCCCGCCCCCGTCGTGGAACAGCACAATCCCGACAAGGAAACGGCGGCTGTGTAGATAGTGTAGAGACACGATGACCACCACGGATGAGACGCAGACGGCCCGCCCGGCGGGCCGCCCCCGCAGCGCCAGAGCAGAGAAGGCGATCATCGATGCCACTCTCGACCTGATCGGTGAGAGCACCAGCCTCGGTGAGTTGTCGATCGAGGCGATCGCAGCCCGCGCAGGGGTCGGCAAGACGACCATCTACCGCCGATGGTCGAACAAGGAGGACCTGGTCGTCGACGCGCTCGCCACCCTCAAGGCGCCGCTGCCCCGGCTGGCGGGCAGATCGCTCCGCGAGGACCTGATCGCCTGCGTCGAGGTCTTCCTGCACGAGGCGTGCGACGCGCGGTCGCGGTGCGTGATGAACATCGCGATGAACGAGTTCGAGCGGCACCCGCGCCTGGTGAAGCGGATCCGCCAGGCGGCGATCGAGCCGCGCAGGGCAGCGCTGACCGCGCTGCTCCAGCGCGGCATCGCGACCGGCGAGCTCAGGGCCGATCTCGACGTCCCCGTCGCGCTCGCCGCGCTGATCGGCACCGTGGTCTGGTACGTGCGGGGTCTCGACCCCGACCACCAGGTGATCCAGGAAGGGGTCGTGGAGCAGGTCGTCGACCACCTCCTCGGCGGCCTGACCCCCCGCTGACCCCGGCCCCTCACCGCCCCCGGTGTCCCACTGACACCCCGACCGGCCCAGCCCCGACGGGCCGGTCGTCCGTTGTACGGCCTCTTTCGAGAGATCTTCTCGGTGAGGCGGCGTCTACGGTGAGGCGGTGTTCAAGGTGGGACGGTCTCAGGGGTGAGGTGGCGTCCACAGTGGGATGGGACGGTGTCCGGGACACATCACCTCATCTGTGAGGTGATGTGTCCCGCGAGGTGGATGTTCACTCCGAGAGCTGGGCACCCACCTTCGAGAGGAGCCACGGACGCATCGTCGGCAGGACGTTGGCCGCCTGCATGGCGCTCATGTGGTCGAGGCCGTCCAGGACCTTCACGTCCCACCCGAAGGCCTCGATCTCCGCCCGCCGGCTGATGATCGTGCTCGCGATGTTCACGCGCACGTCGCCCCAGCGCTCGCCGTACTCGATGTCGTCCGCCGAACCGGCGAAGCAGAGGCGGGGGCAGTCGATCCGCGCCTGGACGGCCTGGTCGTCGAACTCCCGCAACGCCTCGTACAGCGTGACGAACTGCTTGGTCTGGGGCTCCGTCATCTTCATCTCGACCGACGACCAGTCGATTTCGTCCGAGGTCCAGGAGGTCTCGGCGTCGCTCTGCGCGGACGCCTGGGACTTCTCGGCAGATTCCTCGGCAGATTCCTTGGCGGGCTCCTTGGCGGGCTCTTGCGGGGAGACGGACATCTCGTAGGTCGCCATGGTCACGCGCAGCATCGCCGCGTACGGCCCGCCGAGCGGAGGGAAGCCGCCCATGACGAGCGCGGAGAGGCGGTCGGTCCTGATCGCCAGCTGAAGCCCGCTCAGCGCGAGCCAGGAGTACCCGTAGTAGGCGAACCGGTCGGCTCCCACGCTGTCGGCAACGGCGAGCAGGTCGCGGGCGATGTTGTCGGGGGTGAGGGTCTCCGGCTTGGGCGAGGCCAGGACATGGCCCTCGTAGTCGAACGCGACCACCTGGAAGGCGTCGCGAAGGCCTTCGATGAGGGAGCGGCCGAGCGCCGGGTCCGCGCCCCACTGGCGCATCGAGTCGGCCTGCGGTCCTTCGATCGGCCGTGGGTTGACGGGGAGCAGCAGGACGGGGCCCTCGCCGTGGACCTCCAGCTCGATGGCGCTTCCGTCGTGCAGGGTCGCCTTGGTCATTGAAATCATCTCCAGCTTCGATCATCGGGCGGTGGCTAACTCTGTATGCCGTAAAGAGTTAACTGTGAGGAGAATAGCTTATCCCGTAAAGAGTTGCATCCCGGATGTCTCCGCCGGGTGTGTGACAGGAGGTGGTCCGTTCGGTGTCGTGCCAGGTTGGGGCATGCCGTCAGACGATGTCGCCGCCGAAGGGGGAAGTCCGGGGCATCCGATCCGAGGGGTGAGAGGGCTCGCCGGTGAAGGAACCGACCTTCGGCGGGAGATCGACGGAAAGGGTCGATCGGGTTGATGGGAAGAGACGGGAAGAGGCGAGCGGGGAGCGGCCTTCCCGCGTGCTCGCGGCTGTCCCGTTGGAGCTTTCCCGCGTGCCGTGGCCGTTCCAGTGGAGCGTTCTCGTAGTCCAGGCCGCCCTGGAGGAGCTTTCCCGTATGCCCGCCGTCGTCTCGCCGGGGCTCTCTCGCACGTCCGCCGCCGTCCCGCTGCAGGGACGGCGGCGGACCGCCCGCTCTTGAAGGTCACGAGGTGGTGAGCGGGGTCTCCCTCTGGTTTCCGGCGATCACGTGCGCGTCCGGGCCAGGAAACACCATGGTCTCGTGCTCGTCATGCTCCCAGTGCACCGTGTAGGGCGGGGAGCCGTCCTCATGGACCAACTCCACGATCACGCCGATCCGCCGGGTCTCGCCGTGCCGAGTGCCTTCGACGACAAGCTTGTCGCCTACCGCTGCCTTCATCTGATTTCCCCCCTCTTTCCTGGATTTCGGCGGGCTGCGGCCGGCGGCGGGTGCCGTACGGGTGGCACCATGCCGCGCCACGCCCGAATGACCGCGTGGAGGGTGACGTGGTCGGCTCATCGCCTGTCGCATCACCGCCGGCCGGCAGTTCAGCCCCCTCCCCGGCCACCGGTGCGCCTCCCTGCGGTGATACCCACCCCGAGGAGGTCTTGCACGGGCGGGTGAGGATGCTTCAAGGTTTCCCGATGGCCGTGACCTGGGGAATCAGCTGTCGAACTCGCCGAGCTTGACGCCGCGGATGAAGGCGCCCCACTCGGAGCCGGTGAAGAAGAGCTTCGGGCCGCCGGGGTTCTTCGAGTCGCGGACCGCGTGCAGCGGACCGAAACCCTGCCCGTTGCCCGGGGCGTCCAGGAGGGCCACCTCGACGCACTCGCCGCCGCTGGAGCCGCTCAGGGAGGACTTGCGCCAGGTCACGCCGGTCAGGTCTGCTGCCATTGCGTCATCACCTTCGCTATGAGGTCGGCACTGGCCCGCGCGGGCAGGGCCGCCGAGCGGATCGCTTCGTATCGCTTGCAGATCATCGCCACGTCACGGGGATCGTCCGTGACGTGCCCTACGGTGGCGGACTCCACGAACACACTATCCAGGCTGCCCTCGACGCCCGCAATGACGAATGCTCCTTCCATGCCCGTGACCACGCCCGCCCTCGCCGGGACGACCTGCACCGAGACCTGTCGCCGTTCTGAGGTGGCCAGCAGGGCGGCGAGCTGCTCGCGCATGACGCCGGGGGCGCCGACGTCGCGGTGCAGGACCCCCTCGTCGATCACGCTCCAGAGCAGGGTCTCGCCTGTCAGTAGCTTCTGCCGCTCCAGGCGGGCGGTGAGCAACTCCTCGACACGCTCGTCGGTTACTCCGGGGTCAGCTTCCAGAACCGCGCGGGCGTAGCCGGAAGTCTGCAGGAGGCCGGGGACCAGCAGCGGATGCCAGCTTCGCAGGGTCTCCGCGTTCCGCTCGACGTCGACCCACGGGCGAAAGCGCGGCGGGAAGACACTGTAGGCCAGCAGCGGCCAGATCCGGCTGAGCGCGCCCTCGGCCTTGAGCGCCTGGTCGCACCGCTCGACGAAGTCGAGCGACGGCGTGCGCTGCGCCGTCTCGACCATGCTGATCAGGCCGATCGAGTAGGTGATCTGGCGGCCGAGCTGACCCTGCGACCACCCGAACTGCTCGCGTCTGCGGCGAAGCTCGGTGGCGAAGAAGGTGAGCGGGCTGGGGTCGCCTTCTGGCTTGCGTGAGGGAGGCATCACGAACTCCTGTCCTGGGCCGGACCCGCTCGGTCGGGCGGCCGGAGGATCGGTAATGGAATCACTACGCAAAGTAATGGCGTGTGGCCGTAATGGGAAGCGCATCCCGAAGATGCGGCGGAAAAACATGCGTCCCCCGGTGGGTGATTCCACCCAAGGCATATTCGGGTTGCGGCTGCCACCTCTTTCTTTTAACAGCTTCGGTTGTGAAGAATATTGATAGGCTGTGAAAGCTCTGCCACGCTGATATCTCATCCCGAGAGGGTCGGGCGAAATGACAGAGTTCGTTGGCATTGATCCGGCCGGTGCCCGGCGTCTCATCGGCTCCATGGGGGACGCCGTACAGCGTGTCCGGACGCTGCGCCCCTTCTTGGCCGCCTCCATAGCCGAAGCGGGCCCGGACTGGCCTTCGGGGCCCGGAGCGGAGGTGCTCGACCGGGTCGGCAGGTTCCTGGAGGAGGTGCAGCGGGACCTGACCTGGCGAACGCAGGTCATCGAGCGCGTCGAGGGGGCGGCTGTGCCCGCGGGCGGGGTGAAGACGGCCCGGTTCGCTTTTCGCGACGCGTCATCCGCGCAGTTGGCCGGCACGCTCGCGGGAGCGCGCATCCGGGCAGCCTGGCAGGACTACGAAGCGGATCCCGGCGTCGCCGCCTGGGAGAGGGCGCAGGCCACACTGCGAGACGGCCAGGACAAGACCACCGACCCCGCCTACTCCACAGCGATGCTGTCCTCACTGGGAACCACCACCTTCGGTGCGATCCTCACCGCCGTCGGCAAGCACGAGGGGAGCGACCGGTACGGCTACGATCCGGCTGGCATGGAAAAGGCACGAAAGGATCTGGGGCCGCTGGTCGGGGCGTTCGCCTCCGCGGATGCGGCGGGTACCCTCCCTGCCGGGCTCAGGAAGCACGTGCTGGGCGAACTGTCCATAGGTGGCATGGCGGCACTCCTCGGTTTGGCTCGCCAGTCGCATGGCTTCCTGGTGCAGGCCGGGACGAAACTGGCCCAGTACGCCCGACATCGGGATGACGAAGAGGACTGGAACACCTACTGGCTGGTCAAGGCGTTGAGCCAGGACGGGGAAGCCACCCAGGAGCTACTCGCCGCCGGCGACAACGCGGCACTGCTGCTGCGTTCCGAGGTCGTCGGAGACGAGGGGCGTCCGGCGTTCAAAGAGCTGCTGGCCACAGCGTTGGACAAGGCCTTGGCGTCGGGGGTGGGAGACGCCGCTCATCGCCGAAACGCCTGGATCAACGTCATCAAGGTCTTCAGTGACAAGTCGTCATGGCCTTCCCTGCTTTCTGAGCCGGACAAGCGCGAGTTCAAGCCGTACCCCAGCAAGCAAGTTGGCCGAACGCCGGCAGGGAGGTGGGTGACCACCCCTGTGCCGTCACTGATCGGGCAGGTCCTCGCCCGGCATGTCTCCCAGTACTTTCCCGAACTCGCGGCCATCTGGAGCAAGAAGAAAGAGTTTCTGAGCTACACGTCGACAGCAGGGTGGGGAAGGCTGGAAACCGACGAGGTCGTAAGCTTTTTCGGAGGGTTGCTCCGGGACCCCGCAGCGCTTCCAGTTCTGAGAAAGGAGTACGAAGTCTTCGTAAAAGGCGTCGACCTTGGCAAGGAACATCCTTTCGGCAGTTCCGTAAGCGAGGGCGAGCGGGAGAGGCAGCGAGCCGTGTTCCTCGACAAGGCGGGAAGCGCTGCCGGTATGGCTTCCCTGCTGATCGGGGGGCTGAGCGAGGCCGACCTCGACGCAGAGGAACAGCGAAAGTTCCTCAATGAGCTCTTCACATTTCCGCTCGACGTTCTGGTAGGCGTGGGAACGGCCAAGTTTCTTGAGGAAACCGTTCTGGAAACGTCCGAAACGGTGGCGGCGGCTGTGGGGAAGACCATGGACCTCATGGGGAAGAACGCGTTGAAGGATCAGATCGAGGCGATATGGGATGGAGCGCCCCCTGAGGAGGCCTCTGAGCTTGCGAGGTCGCTCCTCGACAGGCAGATGGAGATGTTCGAGGCCTCATGGGCGCAGCATGGCCACGCACCTTTGGGCGACTCCGACATCGCCTACTTAAAGACGACGTTCGGTGGGTTTCTTCTGCCGGTGATTCTCGACGCCCTGAAGAAGAGAAACGGTTAATGACATGAACGGCGGAGACCTGCTACGCCAGGCCGAGGAGAAGGAGCTTCTCGCCTCCAGGTTTGAGGGATACGCGGAGAACCTCGCGACGCTCCTCGGTCGCGTCAAAACGGGATTCGCGGGCGGGGGCTCCGTCTGGACGGGTCTTGCGGCCCAGCGTTTCGACCAGGATGCTGAGCGGCGGCGTATCGAGACGAACCGGCTCGCCGAGCAGTGCAGACAGGCGGCACAGAACCTCAGAAACGCCGCTCGACGGCTTCGGTCGCAGGCTGGGGAAGCGGGGAAGCCCTTCTGATCATCATTCTTCTGCGAGACATTCGGTCTTTCCCGTGACCTGTATGTTCGGCTGGGATGTCTGCAAAAGGATGGTGAAGGTGATCCCGGGATTCTTCTTGCCGAGAACCAGGATCACCCGGTCCGGGCTTTCCTGGCTTGCACCACTGTTCTTCTCATATCCCAGGCTTATGAGCGTGTGATGAATCGATGGTTTGACAGCCCCGATCCACGCGGCGGGGGTGGTCTGTCCTCCCGCCGGAAAACTCTCGATGATGTTGTGAGTCTGTCGCCGGGTTCCCTCGGGGCACGTGGGGCCATCACCCGTGCCACGCTGATTTTCCTCGACGAGTTTCATGTCCCGCAGAGGGAAGTTTTTGAGCGCCTCGGTGTCCTTGGCAAGGACTTCGGACGCCTCGTCAAGGGTTGGGCCGCCGGTGGTGCAGGCGGTTGCCAGCAGCAGTATCAACAGGGCACATCCCACGGCATGACGCACCCTGTCGACTCTACTGATCAATCACCGGGCGGAGGCCTGATATTCGAACCCCGGCGGGGAAGCTCAGGGTGTCGTCTCGCGCCAGCGGTTGGTGATGGGGAGGCGGCGGTCGCGGCCGAAGTTCTTGGGGGTGATCTTGGGGCCTGGGGGATACTGGCGGCGCTTGTACTCGGCGAGGTCGACCAGGCGGATGATCCGGGCGACCAGGGCCGGGTCGTGGCCCGCGGCGATCAGTTCGGTGGAGCCCATGTCCTTTTCCACGTAGTCGTCCAGGAGGCGGTCGAGCACGTTGTACTCCGGCAGGGAGTCGGTGTCGCGCTGGTCGGGACGCAGCTCCGCGCTCGGCTCCTTCTCGATGGAGTTCTCCGGGATCGGCGGTCTCGCGAAGCCGTACAGGAACTCGCCGGACCTGCCCGCCTGGGCGTTGCGCCAGCGGGACAGTTCCCAGACCAGGGTTTTGAGCACGTCCTTGATGGGGGCGAAGCCTCCGGCGGAGTCGCCGTAGAGGGTGGAGTAGCCGACCGCCAGCTCGCTCTTGTTGCCGGTCGTGAGGACCAGGTGGCCGTGCTGGTTGGACAGGCCCATCAGGATCATGCCGCGTACGCGGGCCTGGAGGTTCTCCGCGGCCAGCCCGGTCAGCTCGATCTCCTTCTCGAAGCCGTCGACGATGCCGGAGATCGGGACGACCCGGGCGTTGATTCCCTGCCGGTCGACCAGTTCCCTGGCGTCGCTCAAGGAGTGCTCTGAGGAGTAGCGGGAGGGCATCAGCGCCGCGTGCACCCGCTCGGGGCCGATCGCGTCCGAGGCGATCGTCGCGGTCAGCGCCGAGTCGATCCCGCCGGAAAGTCCCAGGATGACCGACTGGAAGCCGTTCTTGCGCACGTAGTCGCGGACCGCGAGAACCAGTGCCGAGTAGACCTCGGCGGTGTCCTCAAGGTGCGCGGCGATCGAGGGAGGCTCGGGGGAGTACGGTTCGACGGGGAAGGCCGAAAGCTCCTCCCGCTCTACCGTGATCACCGTCCCGTCTCCGGCCTCGACCTCGAAGGTCCCGAGGCCGCCGAACCGGGCCTCCGGCAGTTCCAGATCCGTGATCAGGAGTTCCTCGGCGAACTGCGCGGCCCGCGCGACCAACTGGCCGGAGGCGGAGACGATCAGCGAGTCGCCGTCGAAGACCAACTCGTCCTGGCCGCCGACCTGGTTGGCGTAGGCGAGGGCGCAGCCCGCCTCCCTGGCCCGCCGTGAGACGAGTGCGAGCCGTACGTCATCCTTCTCCCGCTCGTACGGCGAGGCGTTCGGCACCACCAGCAGCCCGGCACCCGCCTCGGCGACCACGCTGACCGGGCCGCCCTCCTGCCACAGGTCCTCACAGACGGCGATCGCCACGTCGACCCCGCGGAGCCGGAAGATCGGCAGCCGGTCGCCGCGCACGAAGTAGCGGTATTCGTCGAACACGCCGTAGTTGGGCAGGTGGTGTTTGGCGGTCCTGAGGACCACCCGGCCCCGGTGGAGCAGGGCCGCCGCGTCCAGCGGTGCGCCCTTCGGCTGGCCGACGCGTGGCGCGAGGTTCGCCCGGTCGACGTAGCCGACGACCACCGGCGTCCCGCCAAGTCCCTCGTCGGCCAGCCGTACGGCGAGGGCCTCGATGGCGGCGATCGACGCCTCGACGAACGAGGTCCGCAGCACCAGGTCCTCGACCGGGTATCCGGTCAGGAACATCTCGGTGAAGACCACCAGGTGCGCGCCACGGTCGGTGGCGCGCCGGGTCCACTCGACGAGCCTGTCGGCGTTGGCCGCCAGATCGCCGACAGCGGGATTGGTCTGGGCCAGGGCGATGCGCAGTTGAGCCACGTGCCCTACCTTATTTCCGCTCCCCGAACCGCCGCCGCCGGGCCCGGATCCCCGCACGCCCGGGACGTCGTCCTTGCCTGGCCGCGCTCAGCCGAACACGTTGAGCAGGCCGAGGTTTTTGGCCTGCCCGATCTCGGACACCCGCTGGCTCACCTTGTAGGTGTCGGGGTCGAGGACGACCCACGTGTTGAAGCTCTTGCCCTTGACCCGGACCACGAGGGTGCCGTCGGTCAGGAAGCGGGCGCCGATCAGCGTTCCCCTGACCGGGATGGTGATCTTCTTGCCGGTCTTGGTGTTGTAGAGCGACGGGGTGTACGCCGTCGGCCAGGAGCCGTCGCCGCCCTCGGCGTTCGGGCCGAGCGCGTTCACCACGACCCGGTCGCCGTTGGGGGACAGGCCGTCCACGTGGTTGGCGAGCTTGATTCCGGGGACCTTCGTTGAGACGTGCGAGGCGGTGTTCAGGAGGTAGACGCCCTTGGTGTCCCCGGCGTACCCGGCGAGTGACCTGCCGTCGGCCGACCAGGCCAGGTGACAGACGCCGACGGTCTTGCCCGCGGTGACCGGGGTTCCGCCTGCGGACCCGACCAGGGCGACGGTCGCGGCGGTGGCCGTGCCCTTCACCACGTAGGCGACCCGCCTGCCGTCCGCGCTCCAGGCGGGGGTCAGGCAGGGCCCGCCGTACGCGGCGTTCTTGGCGATCACCTTGTCCCCGCTCGCGCTCTTGACGTGCAGGCGGCTCTGGCTGTCGACCCAGGCGACCTTCGTGCCGTCGGGTGCGGCGGAGAACTGCCCGACGAAGGTCCCGCCGCCGACGCTCAGCCTGCTCAGGCCGCCCTGCTGGGTGACCACCTCGACTCCTCCGCTCTTGTACCCGAAGAAGACGGCGCCCGGAGTGGTCGCGGCCCGCGAGGAGGCCAGGGCGGGGGAGGCGAGGGCGGCGGTGGACACGGCGAGCGCGGTGCCGACGGCCAAGGCCAGGTGCTTCACGACGAGCTCCTCAGATAAGTTCAGCGACGCATAGTTAGAGCCCTGGAAGGGGCGGAAGGTTCACACTCAGGCGGCGGAAATCGGCAGGATGGCCTCGACGACCGTACCGCCGCCGGGCGCGGAGCCGATCACACATGTCCCGCCCAGCTCGGCGGCGCGCTCGCGCATCGAGATCAGGCCGATGCCGGAGCGCGGCCCCGCGGGCAGTCCGTGCCCGTCGTCCTGGACACGCACGACCAGCGAGTCGCCGCGGCGCAGCGAGACCACCGCGGAGCGGGCGCCCGCGTGCTTGCGGATGTTGGTGAGCCCCTCCTGCGCGATCCGGTAGGCGGCGACCTCTGCGGCGGCCGGCAGATCGGACAGGTCGCCCTCGGTCTCCACGGCGACCTCGGGCTCGCCCTCGACGGCCAGCGCCCGTACGGCCCCGGCCAGGCCGAGCTCGTCCAGGGTCGGCGGGCGCAGGCCGTAGACCAGCTCCCTGATCTCCTGGCCGACCGCGTCCATACCGCTGCGCAGGTCGGCCAGGAGCCGGTCGGCCGAGGCGGGGGCGGTGCGCAGGCTGATCCTGGCCATGTTGATCGACATCGCCATGTCGGTCAGCGCGTGGCCGAGCCCGTCGTGCAGGTCCCGGCGCAGGCGGCGGCGCTCCTCCTCACGGGCGGTGAGGATGCGCTCCCGGGAACGCTGCAGGTCGGCGGTCATCATCACCGCGTGCACCACGTCCGCAACGTACGGCGTGACCACGGCGATCAGGCGGTCGTTGTGGGCGGCGGCGAACCTGCGGGGACCGGGGGCGCCGAGGAACAGCCGCCCGACCTGCTCGCCGTGCCAGATCAACGGCACCACCCGGGGGGCCGGGCCGAGCAGGCCGATCTCGACCCGCCTCGCGCCGGAGTCCCGTACCTCGACCGCGACGCCGGTGACGCTCAGGCCGTCCCTGACCGCGGAGGCGACGGCGGCGAGGGCGTTCGCGGGCTCGGCCTGGCCGACCTCCCTGCTCAGCCGGGTCGCCAGGGCCGCCGGGTCACCGTGCGTGCCGTACATGAGGCGGTCGACCCAGCGCCTCAGCATGTGCCGGAGCGGATGGAAGAACACCCCGGCGAAGAGCGCCGCGGCCAGGCCGCCGACCCGGTCGTAGCCGGACAGGGCGAACCCGGCGATCGCGCCCGCCCCGAAGTAGACCACGCTGACCGCGACGATCAGCCCGGCGGCCACGAAGGCGCGGCTGATCACGGTGTCGATGCCGTACAGGCGGTAGCGCAGCACGGAGAAGGCGATGGCGACCGGGATCAGGCCGGTCGAGACGGTGGCCGCGAACACCCACTCCTCTCCGGCGAGCATGCAGGCGATGTAGATCGCGAACGCGGTCAGCGGCCAGGCGATCTGGCGCCGTGTCATCGGGTCGGCCCTGCGCAGGCGCAGTGCCAGCGACAGCATGGACAGGATGGCGAAGACCATCGTCATCGACACGATCGCCTGCTGCAGTGGCGCGTTGTACGGGGCGAGCGCCTCGATCGCCAGCGGGTTGGGGATGACCCGGGGCAGCGGGTAGTTCTGCGGGGTCGGCGTGGGGCGCACGATCGTGCGGACCATCTCCACCGCTATCAGCACGTACGCCGCGATCACCACCGGGCGCCAGTGCTTCGAGGGCAGCCGTCCGTCGGGGGAGTAGAGCGGCAGCAGGGTGGCCAGCAGCATGCCGCCGACGACCCAGCCGATTCCGGCGACGGGGCGGTAGTACCCCGCGACGACCAGTGCGCCGTCGGCGCCCGAGCGGGCCATCATGGCGGAGCAGAAGACGTTGATCGCACCGCCCATGCCGCCGAAGCACATCAGCCAGGCCGTGGCCGGGCGCGTCCTGTGGGCCAGCAGGAACGCTCCCACCAGGGTGAAGGCGAGCCCGACGGAGTGGTCGGGGGCGAACCGCGGTCCGGGGGCCCACTCGGGCGGGAGGCTCTCGTCGATCAGGATTCCGGCCACCGTCAGCCCGAACGCGACGAACGACAGCGCGATGACCGTCAGGCGCAACGGGGAGGCCAGCAGGTCGCGCACGATGGTCGGGGCCGGGCGGGGCGGGATCAACACGTCCATGTTCCCGCCCGGTCTGACGCCCCCGCCCGGCCCGGCCTCGGCGTCCCCTTCCGGCCAGGAGGCGTCCTCGCCCGATCCTGAGGCGCCCTCGCCCGGCCGGGGAGAGACCTCGGCCGGTCCGGAGCCGCCTGTGCCCGGTCCCGGGGTGTCCCCGTCTGGGCCGGGGGCGCCCGTGCCCTTACCGGGCCGTGCCCGCCTGGACATCGTTACCTGCCCACGTCACCCGGGTTGACCAGTCCCGACTCGTACGCCGCGACGACGAGCTGGGCCCGGTCGAACAGCCCGAGGTGGTCCAGGAGCTTGGTCACCGACTGTGCGACCGACCGCTCTGAGACCGACAGGGTCGCCGAGATCTGCCGGTTGGTGAGCCCCCTGGCGATCAGTTTCATCAGGTCGAGCTCGGTGTCTCCGAGACCGGCGAGGCCGGGGGGAGCCGAGGGGTTGGCCCGTCCGGCGAAGGCCGCGATCAGACGGGTCGTGACCGCGGGGTCGATCAGTGCGTCACCGGCCTGCGCGGCACGCATCGCGGTGATGAGCTGCTCCGGCGCGGAGGTCTTGAGCACGAAACCGCTCACCCCGGCCCGCAGCGCCGCGTAGAGGTTGTCGTCCGTGCCGAACGTGGTCATCATGATGACCTTCGGGGGAGCCTCGTCGGACAGGATCCGCCGTGCGGCGGTCAGCCCGTCCAGGCGGGGCATCTGGATGTCCATCAGCACCAGGTCGGGGGAGGTGTCGCGGACGACCGCGATCGCCTGCTCGCCGTCCTCCGCCTCGCCGACCAGGTGGAAGCCGGGCTCGCTGTCGAGCACGACGCGCAGGCCCGTGCGGACCAGCGCCTGATCGTCGACCACCACGACGCGCAGCCCGGCGGGTTCCGCCGCCCGCACGGAGACGGCCTCCCGAGGGGGCGGCGTCTCCCTGGGCGGGTCCAGGTGGGCGGCGTGCGAGAGCATGTCCGACTCCAGGCGCTGCAGGGTGGCGCCGAGGTCGAGGCCGAGCTCCTCACGGAGCATCATCCTGGCCCGTCGGAGCGCTCCCAGCGCGTCGCCCTGCCTGCCGCTGCGGTAGAGCGCCAGTGCCAGCAGCCGCCAGGCCTCCTCCCGCAGCGGATGCGCCGAGACGTGCGCCTCCAGGTCGGCGACCAGCGCGCCGGACTGCCCGAGCGCGAGTCCCGCGTTCGAGTGACGCTCGACCGCGATCAGCCGCAGCTCCTCAAGGCGCCCCGCCTCGGTCACCGCCCACGGCAGGTCGGAGAACTCGGCCAGCGCGGGGCCCCGCCACAGCGCGAGGGCCTGCCCGAGGCTCTCCCACACCGTCGAGGGGTCGCCCTCCGTCTTGACGGCGCTCTCGAACCTCCAGGCGTCGACCTGCCGGGTTTCGGCGCGCAGGGCGTATCCCGGCGGGGCAGAGACAAGCACCTCCGCCTCCTCCCTCGGGGCGCGGTCCGGCTCCAGGGCGCGCCGCAGCCGCGACACGTATCCCTGGATGGTGGACAGGGCCTGGGCCGGGGGCTCGCCCGGCCAGAGCTCGTCGATGAGCACGCTTACGGGAACGGCGCGACCGCCCGCGACGAGGAGGCGGGCCAGTACGGCCATCTGGCGTTGACCGCCGAGGTCGAGCACCGCGTCGTCGTGGCGCGCCTGGAACGGTCCGAGAGCACGAAATGTCAGCATTGCAGGGGTAAGCGTAGAGCTAGCTGGCCTAACGTCATACGGCAATACCCACCATCGTTCGCGTGCTGTAAGAAATCATCGGTGGTCAGGTCTCTACATTCAAGTTCAACGGGAGCACGGCTTCGACCACCGTCCCGCCCTCGGGCGGCGAAGTGATCACGCAGGTTCCGCCGAGTTCGGCGGCCCGCTCCCGCATCGAGGAGAGCCCGACCCCCGAGCGTCTGTTGGCCGACAGGCCCGCGCCGTCGTCGCTCACCCTGACGTTCAGGTGCTCGTGCCCGGTCCGGTCCACCACGACCCGTTCGAGGCGGACCCGCACCACCTCGGCCCCGGCGTGCTTGCGGACGTTGGTGAGCGCCTCCTGGACGATCCGGTACGCGGCGACCTCCGCGGCGGCGGGCAGCCCGGCCAGCTCGCCGTTCACCTCGACCTCGACGCCGGGACCCGCCATCTCCCCTATGGCCCCGGCGAGCCCGAGGTCGTCCAGGGCGGGCGGGCGCAGGCCGTAGACCAGGTGCCTGATGTCGCTGGTCACCGCGTCCATGCCGGAGCGCAGGTCGCTGAGCATGCGTTCCGCGGTCTCCGGGGAGGCGCGCAGCGAGTGCCTGGCCATGTTGATGGACATGGCCATCCCGCTGAGCGACTGGCCGAGCCCGTCGTGCAGGTCCCGGCGCAGGCGGCGGCGCTCCTCCTCGCGGGTGGCGACGATCCGCTCACGGGACCGCCGCAGCGCGCCGACCAGCCTGACCGCGTGGGCGGCGTCCGCCACGTACGGCGTGAGCGCGGCGATGACCCGCCCGTTGTGCGCCGCGGGCAGCCGCCTGATCCCGGGCGGGCCGATGAGGAGGTTGCCGACGGGCCCGCCGTGCCAGACCAGCCTGACGTCGCGGACCACCTCACGCAGCTCGCCCACGGTCACCTCGTCGGGGCCGCCGTCCAGGAAACGCACGGCGACCCCGGTCACCGACAGGCCCTCGCGGAGCACCTCGAGCGTGGCGACCAGGCCACCGGCGGGGTCGGTGCGCTGCAGTCGCCGCCGCAGCCCCTCCGCCAGCGCGACCGGGTCGCCCTTGCTGCCGTACAGCAGGTTGTCCGCGCCACGCTGGAGCATCCGGCGCAGCGGATGGAAGAACGCCCCCGCGCAGAGCGCGGCGACCAGGCCGCCGAGCCGGTCGACGCCGGAGAGGAACAGGCTGGAGGCCGCGCCCGCCGCCACGTAGACGCCGCCGATCACACCGACCAGGCCCGCGCCGACCAGCGTCCGGGTGATCAGTGTGTCGATGCCGTAGAGGCGGTGGCGCAGCACGGAGAAGGTGATCGCGGCGGGGATGAGCAGGATGGTGAACGAGGCCAGCCACCACACCGGGTCGCCGACCACCCAGGGAACGATGACGGCGGCTATCGCCAGCAGCGGCCACAGGATCTGCCTGCGCTCCTCCGGGCTCGCCCGCCGGAACCGTACGGCCAGCGAGACGAAGGCCAGGACCATCGCCACGTTGCCGAGCTGTTCCAGCAGGAGCTGGGCGCGCCAGCCGAACGAGAACCGGTAGGGCATCTGCATGGGCAGGAACTCGGCGCGGAGCACGTCGACCGTCAGCACGGCGACGGTGAACCAGATCAGTGAGCGCCAGCGGGCCGACAGCAGGCGCCCGTCCGGGTACAGCAGCGGCAGCAGCACGCCGAGCTGTAGGAGCGTGAGTTTCCAGCTCACGCCGACGACCGTCCAGATCTGCTCGGGCAGCGCGAACCGCGAGTCGCGCAGGTCCAGCAGAGCGACGTTCACCGACAGGCTGTTCAGCGCCGAGCACAGGCCGCCCAGGCACAACAGCCAGCCGATGACCAGCCGGGGCCGCTGGAACACCAGCAGCGCCCCGAAGATCGGGAACGCGCTGCCCGCCACGTCCTCCGGCGCGAACGGCAGCGGCGTGTACGAGGGTTGCGGCAGCTGCGCCGTGACCCAGATGTTGATGCACTCCATGGCGACAGAGACCGCGGCGATCAGCACCGCCGCGATTCGCGCCCGCACAGGCGTCACCGTCAGGAAAACCCGGCCCAGCCCGCGCATCGCCCCGGCCCTTCCATTTCGCACTTGAAGGGACCTTAACCGGCGCGAACCGCAAACGAATCAACGAGCGCTCAAAGGTGAACGTTCATCAGGTGTTAACCATGGCCTCTCCGGCGTCGGCGGCCCTCGGGTCCGCGTCCGGTGCCGGTGCCGTACGGCGCCGCAGCGCGGGCCCGAGGGCGAGCACGCCCGCGGCGGCCACCAGGTCGACCGCCCCGACGACCGGCCAGAGCACCCCGGGGCTCGTCTCGAGCAGCCGGGTGCCGAGCAGCGGGGCGAGCAAGGCCCCGCCCGACCAGGCGAAGCCGTACAGGCCCGAGTAACGTCCGCGCAGGCGGGGCGGGGCGAGCGCGGCCACGATGGCGCCCGTGACGCCCGCGGTGACGATCTCGCCGAGCGTCCAGAGGACCACGGTCGCGGTGTAGTCCGCCAGGTCGGAGACGAGGCCCGTCAGCGCGAAACCGGCGCCGATGACCGCCATGCCGGTGGCGAGCACGGCGCTGTGGTCCCGCCTGCCGAGCCAGTCGCCGGTCAGCGGCTGCAACAGCACGATCAGGACGCCGTTGACCGCGGCGACCATGCCGTAGTCGGTCGTGGAGAAACCGTCGGCGGTCATGGCCAGCGGCAGGGTGGTGAACGCCTGCAGGTAGGTCAGCGTGGACAGCAGGGTGACCAGGCAGAAGGCGACCATCAGCCGGTCCCCGAGCACGACGGCGAAACCGCCGCGCCGCACGGGCGCGCGTCCCGGCACCGCTTCTCCGTCTCGTGCGGGCGACCCCCCGGCCGCCGTCCCCCTTTCCCGCCCCGGGAGCGTCTCCGGCACCGCCCGCCACACCAGCAGGCCGAACGCCAGCGCGGCGGCGGCGTTGATCGCGAACATCCAGCCGTACCCGGCCCTCGCGAGCCAGCCGCCCGCGACCATCGCCACCGCGAAGCCGAGGTTCATCGCCCAGAAGATCAGGCCGTAGGCGCGCGGCCGGTTCGCGGGCGGGACCAGGTCCGCGACCAGGGCCGCCGCGGCGGGGCGGTAGACGTCGACGGCGACGCCCAGCACGAACATGGTGACGACGATGGCGGGCAGCGAGGTCCCGTACCCCAGCGCGACCATGGTGACGGCGGTCGAGACCATGCCGCCGACCAGGGTGATCCGCCTGCCGAACCGGTCGGCCAGCCAACCGGCGAGGATCTGCGACAGCAGTGAGCCGACACCGAAGACCGCCATCACCGTCCCCGCGGCGGTGTACGACATGCCGCGCTCCTGGGTCAGGAAAACGCCGATGAAGGGCTGCACCATCATGCCCACCCGGTTGACCAGCGTCCCCGTCCATAACGCCCAGAACGCCCTGGGCAGGCCGCCTATCTTCGATCGCAGGAAACCGGGGGAGTCAAGGGTGGTGCTCGTCATGTCCCCAGAGTTGGACATCTCCTCAGTTATCACCCAGTCTTTTAGTCGTGCCTAAAAGCTCGGGCCGCATTGAGTGGATCTTCGCTCCGGACGACGTGGCCAGGATCCGGTTCGCGTTCTCGCCGATCTGGGAGCTGGTCGCGAGCCTGAGCGTGCTCCGCGACCCGGCCAGGCACTCCTTCCACCTGCCGTGGCTGCGCGCCGTACGGCCCCGCCTGGCCGGGATCGACCTGTCCGAGCTGTTCGCGCTCGTCCCGCTGCACGGCTACATCGTCGACTTCGCGACGCCGACGCCCCAGACGCCGATGCCCGACTTCGCCGCCGAGCTCGACCGGGTACGGCGCACGCCCCTGGAACGCGCGGCCAGGGAGGCCGCCCGCGTCTCCGGGACAGACCCGCGCGCCGTCGAGCGTTTCCTGGCCGACCCGGAGGCGGGCGTCGCGCGGTTCGCCGAAGCCCTTGAGCGCTACTGGGAGACGGCCTTCGCCGAGTTCTGGCCCCGGGTCTACGGCCTGCTGGAGGCGGACGTGCTGCGGCGCTCCCGGCAGCTCGCCGCGGGCGGGGCCCGCGAGCTGTTCGCCGACCTGCACCCGAACGTGCGCTGGCTCGGTGACCGGCTCGTCGTCGCCAGGCGCTGGAGCCACTCGGCGCCCCTCGGCGGCGACGGCCTGGTCCTCGTGCCGACCTCCTTCTCCTGGCCGGACGTGACCGTGATGGTCGTGCCGTACCGGCCGATGCTCATCTATCCGGTGACGGGCGCGGGCACGCTGTGGACCTCGGGACCGCCGCCCGCTCCGGGAGCGCTGGCCGCTCTGATCGGCCGGACCAGGGCGCAGATCCTGATCGCCCTGGCCGACCCCGCGACCACCTCGGCCCTCGCCCGGCGGATGGCCCTCACCCCCGGCGCGGTCAGCCAGCACCTGAAGGTCTTGGCCGACGGGGGGCTGGTGACCCGCCGCCGTCTCGGCCGCGAGGTCGTCTACCGCCGCACCCCGACCGGCGACTCCCTGGCCTGCTCGTCCTGACGGAGGCCGTGTGGCACGCGGGCGGAGGCGGGGCTACGTCACCAGACACCTCCAGCGCGGATGCCCCGTCCTTCGGGGCGGGGAGGAAGCGCGGATCGGGCGGGCGCTGTGGCCTGCTGGTTTTGTCGGTGCGGCTCGGTAGGTTGATCGGTGTGTCCCGTTACCGGCTCTCCCCGACCTCTGCCCAGGCGGCGGCGCTGGCCGAGTATTGCGGGCATGCGAGGTTCGTGTGGAACCTCGCCGTCGAGCAGCACGCGCATTGGAAACCGGGTCGCAAGAGCGCACCCGGGTTCGCTGAGCAGTGCCGCCAGCTCACCGAGGCCAGGGCGGAGTCCGAGTGGCTGCGCGCCGGGTCGATCGTCGTGCAGCAGCAGGCGCTCAAGGACTTCGCGCAGGCCATGGCGAACTTCTTCGCCAAGACCCACCGCCGTCCGACGTGGCGCAAACGCGGGCGAGGCGAAGGGTTCCGGATTGTCGCGGTCAAGCCCGGCGACGTGCGACGCCTGTCGCGCCACGTGGGCGAGGTGAGGGTGCCGAAGGTGGGCTGGGTGCGGTTCCGCCGGTCCCGCCCGATCCCGGACGGGGCGAAGTCCTACCGCATCACCCGGGATCGGGCAGGGCGCTGGCATGTCGCGTTCGCCGCGATCCCCGTACCCGTGCCTGCACCCGGCACGGGCGAGGTCGTCGGCGTGGACTGCGGCGTCGCGGTGTCGGCGGCCCTGTCCACCGGTGAACTGCTGCGCGCTCCCGGCCTGCGTGAGGCCGAGGCGAAGCGGCTGGTGCGGTTGCAGCGCAACCTCGCCCGCGCCGAACGAGGCTCCAACCGCCGGGGCAAGGTCAAGGCCGCGATCGCGAGACTGAAGGCCCGCGAGAGCGACCGGCGCAAGGACTGGGTGGAGAAGACATCCACCGGCCTGGCTCGCCGGTTCGACGTGATCGCGGTTGAAGACCTGAAGATCCGCGCCATGACGCGGTCCGCGAAAGGCACCCCCGAAGTGCCTGGCCGCAACGTGCGGCAGAAAGCCAGGCTGAATCGCGGCATTCTCGCCAACGGGTGGGGGCGGCTGGTTGAGCGGCTGGAGCACAAGGCTCCGGGCCGGGTGGTGAGGATCAACCCTGCGTACACGAGTCAGCGGTGCTCGGCGTGCGGGATCGTGGACCGGGAGGCGCGCGAGAGCCAAGCCGCCTTCCGGTGCCGGTCCTGCGGATACGCCGCCAACGCGGACGTGAACGCGGCGCGCAACGTTCGACACGCGGCAGGGCATGCCGTGTCCGCACGGGGAGGCCCGCCGTTGGGTGAGCCCGCGAACCGTGAACCTCAACACGTCTTCCCCCTTGCGGGGTAGGTGCTGTTGGAATCCCCTGCCTTCAGGCAGGCGGAGGATGTCAAGTCGTATCTGCTGGACTCCAGGAGCCATTCCAGCTGGGCTCTGGGCGCAGCGAGGAACGCGCACGCCACCTTGCTGGCGTTCCTGGCCTGGACGGGCGAGAGCCCGAACTCGTCGAACAGCCCCGGCATCCGTCTCGCCGCCGCGCGCAGGTCCTCGGCACGCTCGGCGATCCGGTCGTTCACCCACCCCACGGCCTCGGTGTCGGACAGGCCGAACGCGTGGGCGGCGACCGTCACGTAGTTGTGCACGTCGCCGTTCGCGCGCTCCTTGTGGTGGGACGCGACGTCGTTGCACCACGCGGTGACGTCGTTGCAGGCGTCGACCAGCGTCCGCCAGGCGGGGCTCTCGCGCAGCTCGGCCGGGACCTCGACCCCGAGGCATGGCTCGACCAGGTCGAACAGGTAGGGGCCCGCCGTTCCCCGCCGCAGCGCGGGATACTCGGCGACCGAGGGCACCCGTCCCGCGCACCGGTTCTCCGCCTCGGTACGGCAGGCCACCCCCTGGGCGGCGAGCCCGCGGGTGAAGCGTTCCCGCCAGCGAGGGCTCATCCGCGGGGCGGTCACCCCCCACAGGTCACGGAAGGCCACCTCGACCGGGAGCACGCCCTCGGGTCTTGGCGCGGCGGCTCTCGCCTGGAGCCCCGGGAGTCCCTTCGGCTGCAGCGGCCGGTTCCTCGCCTGCAGCGGCGAGGACCCCCTTGCCTGGACCGATGCCGGAGGCTTCGGCCTGACCGTGGCGGTGCGAGCCGTTCCCGCTCCCGTCCGGCCGCCCGCTCTGGCGTCCTGCGTCTCCTGAACGGCGCCGCCGCAGGGAACGGCCGTCTCGGCGGTGTGCCGCGCGAGGCGGGCGAAGGCGGCCTCCACGATCCCGGCCGCGCGTCCCGCGGGCTTCTCGTCCCACTCGTCGTCGAAGTGGAACAGCCAGGTCAGCCATTTCGCGAACAGAAGGGTCGAGTCCGTGCCGAACCCGGCGAAGGCCCGGCCCGCCATCCGGTCGAAGCGCGCGGGCGCGGGCGTCTCCAGCCCGACCTCGCGGGTCCACTCGGCGAGCGAGACCGTGATCCGGTCGATCGAGGCGTGCATACGGCACGGCGCGGCCATGACCGGGATCCGGTCGACGAGGGGCAGCAGCAGGGCCGCGGCCACCGAGGGAGTCCGCTCCCGCGACAGCCGGGTCTCCGCCTCGCCGGTCGTCCTGGTTGTTGTGTCGATGACGGGCACTACAGCGAACCGCGCAGCCGGTCGCCGGTCGAGCCCGGATCGGCGCTCGTGTAGTACGCCCTGGTCGCTTCGACCAGCTCGCTGACGGAGACGCCTCGGTCGCGGTCGCGGTCCAGCCGGTCGAAGGCGGTGTCCACGTCGTCGTGCGGTGTGCCGAACGCGCTCAGCAGGAGCCGGAACTCGGCCGGTTCGACGAGCCCGTCGCCGTCGGTGTCGCACAGCTCCGCGACCGCCTCTGCGGCCGGCCTGAACACCGTGTCGAACCGCTCGTCCTCGGACAGGACCGAGGACATACCGGTCCGGAACTCCTCCGGTGAGATCGCGCCCTCGCCGTCGCCGCCGAGATCGGCGGACAGGGCCCGCCAGATCGACTCGAAGCCGTGGACGAGCTTGCTGCCCGCGGCCGAGGTCGGCGACTCGCCGAAGCCGACCATGATCAGGGCGCCCAGGCCGAGCAGGTCCTCGCGCTCGACCCTCCCGTTGCCGTTCGCGTCCAGATGCTCGAAGGCATGATCCAACTTGCGCTTGAGAAGCTCTGTGCTCATCTTGTACCTCCATGTTACCCGAAGAACTCAGGCGGTCACTCTAGGTGACGATAGCGAGGGGATTCCAGAAGTCCCTCCAGGTAAGCCCTGGGAATCGTCAAGAAGGCGCAGGCCACCTGGATCACCTCGCGGGAGGCGGCGAGGCCGAGATTGCACCGTTCGACGAGCGTGGGGAGGGTGCGGGCGGCCGTCCATAGCTCCTCCATCCGGTCGACCACGCGGTCGACGACCCACTCGACGGCCGTCCCCGGGACCGCTCCCGCCACCGGGGCCGTCTCGCCGGTCACCCCGGTGGCGGTCCGGGGGGCGGTCCTGGGAGCGGTGGTGGTCCCGGGGACGGTCTCGCGGTGCAGGAAGGCCGAGGCGGCCGCCACGTAGCCGCCCCCTGTCGCCAGGTCGTCGCACCAGGTCACCACGTCGCCGCTGGCCTCGACCACCGACCGCCACCGGGGGCTCTCCTGAACCGAGGCGGGCACCTCGACCCCGGCGCACGGCTCGACCAGGTCGAACAGGTACCGCCCGAACCCGGCCCTGCCCCGCGCCGGATAGTCCTCGACGGAGACGGAGGACGCGCCCGCGCCGAGCAGCGCCGCGCGCTGGGCGGCGAGCCCGGCCCTGAACCGCTCGCGCCACTTGTCGCTCATGCCGGGCGCGCAGGCCCGCCACAGGTCCGCGAAGGCCCGTTCGACCGGTGCCGGCCCCGGCTCGCCGCCCCCGGCGACCGCCAGCACCCCCGCGAACGCGGAAGGCTCGCGGCGCAGTCGTGACAGCCATGTCAGCCAGCACGCGAACAGCGTCGCCGTGCCGGTGTCGTGCCGGGCGAAGGCCCGCCCCGCCAGCAGGTGCACCCCCGCCGCGGGATCGGCGTCCAGGCCGGTCCTGCGTGCCCAGTCGATGACCGCGGCCTCGATCCGGTGCACCGACGGATGCATGGGGCACGGCACCGACATCGCCGCGAGCCGTTCGCCGAGCGGGATCCCCGGCGAGGTCCCGCCCGGCGGTCCGTGGAGTTGGGTGCGCATCGTCGTCTTCCCCCGAAGAACGTAGTTTTCCAAGGTCCGGTCGCGAAGGACCGCGATGGGTCCCGGGCCGGGCGCGGGCTCGTGCTCCGGCCGGGGAGCCCGGTCACGGCCGATGGGGGTTTCCCGCTTCGCCGTACCGCGACCACCGTGGGCCGCCCTGGATCGCCCCGAATGGGCGCGGACCGCCGTGAGTCACCGCCGGCCGCGGCGGATCGGCGCTCACGGGCCGGTGGCCCGCATTGTTTCGCCTGGTCAGGCCAGGTGCCAGCACCGCTCCCGCCGGGCGTGTCCCGTCCACGGGCCGAGGGTCTGCGCGCGGTTCCGTCATGGTTGCGTCACGGTCCCGCCGCACGCTCCTGTCATACGGCCTCCGCCCACGGCCCCCGTCATGCGGTCGCCGCCGGTCGCCCGGTGCCCGCACCCGGTCCTGGGCCGGGCGCCCCGGTCTCGAAACGGTTCCATCCGCTTTCGGACCGGCCAGGGGATGTTCCGGGGACGGTTCTGGGAATGATGGAATCTGTCGGTGGAGACACGACGGGTTCGACGCCGCGTCGCGCCGTCCTGCCCCGTAACGTGCGCGAAACACGGAACGGGCAGACTGGTAGGAGGCCAGACGTGTCGCACCACGTCGGCGTCGGCAGTGTGAGGAGAGGTTTTTGGACCGCCAGCAGGAGTTCGTTCTCCGTACCCTCGAGGAGCGCGACATCCGGTTCATCCGGCTGTGGTTCACCGACGTGCTCGGGTTCCTGAAGTCGGTGGCCATCGCCCCTGCTGAGCTTGAGGGGGCCTTCGCCGAGGGCATTGGCTTCGACGGCTCGGCGATCGAGGGCTTCGCCCGCGTCTACGAGTCGGACATGCTCGCCAAGCCCGATCCCTCGACGTTCCAGATCCTTCCCTGGCGCAGCGAGACGCCGGGCGCGGCCAGGATGTTCTGCGACATCCTCATGCCGGACGGCTCGCCCTCGCACGCCGATCCGCGCTGGGTGCTCAGGCGCACCCTGGCCAAGGCCTCCGACATGGGGTTCAGCTTCTACACCCATCCCGAGGTCGAGTTCTTCCTGCTGAAGAACCGGCCGGAGCAGGGCAGGCGCCCCGAGCCGATCGACGACGGCGGTTACTTCGACCACACCCCGCACAGCTCTGGGCACGACTTCCGGCGTAACGCGATCATGATGCTGGAGTCGATGGGCATCTCGGTCGAGTACAGCCACCACGAGGGCGGCCCGGGCCAGCAGGAGATCGACCTGCGTTACGCGGACGCGCTCACCACCGCCGACAACATCATGACCTTCCGCCTGGTCATGAAGGAGGTCGCGCTCGAGCAGGGCATCTGGGCGAGTTTCATGCCCAAGCCGTTCACCGAGTACCCCGGCTCCGGCATGCACACCCACATGTCGCTGTTCGAGGGGGATCGCAACGCCTTCTACGAGCCGGGAGCCGACTACCAGCTCTCCAAGGTCGGCAGGTCCTTCATCGGTGGCCTGCTGGCGCATGCCGCAGAGATCACCGCGGTCTGCAACCAGTGGGTCAACTCCTACAAGCGGCTGTGGGGCGGCGCGGAGGCGATCGCCGGGGCGGGCGGCGAGGCTCCGAGCTACATCTCCTGGGGCCACAACAACCGCTCGGCCCTCGTCAGGGTGCCGATGTACAAGCCCCACAAGAGCGGCTCGACCCGCATCGAGTTCCGCTCGCTCGACTCGGCCTGCAACCCCTACCTCGCCTTCGCGGTGATCCTCGCAGCGGGCCTGAGGGGCATCGAGCAGGGCTACGAGATGCCCCCTGGGGCCGAAGACGACGTCTGGGCCCTGACCTCGGCCGAGCGCCGCGCCCTGGGCATCCAGCCGCTGCCGCAGTCACTCGACGAGGCCATCGCCGTGATGGAGCGCAGTGAGCTGGTGGCGGAGACCCTCGGCGAGCACGTCTTCGACTACTTCCTGCGCAACAAGCGCACCGAGTGGCGCGAGTACCGTCGCCAGGTCACCGAGTTCGAGCTCGGCCGGTATCTCCCGGTTCTCTAGGGGCCCCAGGGTGCGGGGAGGGCGTCTCCGCGCCCTGCGCGCGTGCTCCGGCGGCGCGGTAGGGTTCAACGGCGTAGGCGCCTCTGGCGCCCGTACCGTGTGATCGTCGTCATCCGGGCCGTCACCGGCGTGCCTGTTTTCGGCTGGTTCTCGGACGCGGGCCGCCGGCCGTGGCGAGTCCCGGCGGGGCGAGGACCGGGAGGTCGTCGCTGGGGGCTCGAGAGACGGGCGCGCCCCCTGCGGTTCCATGCCGGACAACATGTGGCAAGGTGCCGTTGGTTCGCGGATCATCGCCACCTGGTTCGCTGTCTGCGCAACGACTCCGGTAAAATCGGTCGGTCCGTTTAGAGTGATTTTCGAGGATGAATCGCCATAAAAGGCGACAGGAGGTGCCGCATGACGACGGCTGCCGAGCTGCAGACCGTGGTGACGGTTCCGGCGCGTTTCCGAGGGCCCGAGGGCTCCGCGAACGGCGGATGGATCGCGGGCACGGTCTCCGAGGCGTCACACGGCGCCCGGCACGACTCGGCCGTCGAGGTCACGCTACACGCGCCCACGCCGCTGGAGACCGAGCTTTCCCTGCGTCACCTGGCCAACAGTGCCACCCTCACCCACGGTGACACCCTGCTCGTCGAGGCCATCCCGGTCGCCGAGCAGCTCACCGCCCCCGCGTTCGTCCCCTTCAATGAGGCGGCCCGCGCCGAGGGCGGCTTCGCCGGGCTCACCGGCCACGCCTTCCCCGGCTGCTTCACCTGCGGCCTGCGCACCCCGGGTGACGGCCTGCGGATCTTCCCCGGTCCGGTGCCCGGCACCGATCTGGTCGCTGCCGGCTGGCGGGTGCCGATGACCGTCACCGACGAGGACGGCGTCGTCCCCGACGCGATCATCTGGGCCGCCCTCGACTGCGCCACCGGCTGGGCCCACTTCACGCCCGGTGAGTTCGCCCTGCTCGGCAGGCTCACCGCCCAGGTCAACCGGCGGGTCTACCCCGGCGGCACCTACTCGGTCGTCGCCCGCGCCACGGGGCGCGAGGGCCGCAAGCTCTTCGGCGAGAGCGCCGTCTACGAGGTGGACGGCACCCTGGTCGCCGCGGCCAAGGCCGTTTGGATCGCTCCCGCCTGAGTCTCGCGGACCGGGGGCTGCCCGCCTGTGACAGCCCCCGGTGATCCGCGAGGAGCCTGCGGCGGCGACGACGCGCACGGGACGAGCCCGCGCGTTCCGGTGATCCGCCGAACCACCCCGTACGGCTGGGCGTCCGACGGGTCCACCAAGGACCGGTATGGGGTCTTGCATGGCTTTCGCCGATAATTACCGCATGAGAATTACCGTCGTCGAGAACGAAGCCGGGGCAGGTCTTGGATTCTTCGCCGGGTGGCTGGCGGAGAGCGGCGTCGACTGCGAGGTCGTCCGGCCCCATCGAGGAGAGCCGGTGCCCGACCGGGCGGCGGACGGCCTGATCGTGCTCGGCGGCTCGGCGGCGGCGTGGGAGGACGAGCAGTACCCCTGGCTGCCCGCGACCCGCGCCCTGATCCGGAGCACGGTCGAGGGCGGGGTGCCGACCCTGGGCGTCTGCCTGGGCGCCCAGCTGATGACGCTCGCCTTCGGCGGCGCCGTCGAACGCGGCGAGCACGGCCTTGAGGTCGGCATCACCGAGGTCGTCCCGCTCCCCGCGGCAGCCGACGACCGGCTGTTGTCCGGTCTCGGCCCGGTTCCCGCGGTGCAGTACCACGGTGACGCGATGACCAGGCTTCCCGAGGGCGCGGTGCCGCTCGCCACCGGCGACCCCTACCCCAACCAGGCTTACCGCCTGGGAGAGCGGGCGTGGGGGGTGCAGTTCCACCCCGAGGCCACCGTTGAGATCTTCACCGACTGGACGGCTCAGTCCGCCGACCACCTGACCGGCCTCGGCTACTCGGTCGAGGAGCTCAACGCGAGGGCGAAGGAGGCGGAGGAAGGCCTGATCGCCGCCTGGCGGACGCTCGCCGAGCGCTTTGCCGCCGTCGTCAGGTCCGGCTGACCGGGCGGAGACGCACAGGGACCCGCCGACGGCGTACGGACCCCCGCCGGCGTCCGTGCCGCAACCCCGGGCAGAACCCGGCTCCGGGCAGGGGTGGCCGGGTGGGGATCGGGGAAGGCCACCCATGCTTGGACCGGAGACGAGGGAGGGACGGTGGACGCCGTGCCCCGGATACAGACGACCGCGGGGCGGCTGGCCAGGCTCGGGTTCGCGGACGGGGCCAGGGCGGGGCGGCTGCTCGAGGAGCTGGGCCCCGAGGCGGCCAACGATCCCGGCCTGCTCGACTCCCTGGTGGCGACGGCGGATCCGGATCTGGCGCTCACCTCGCTCAACCGGCTGGCCGAGCAGGACGAAAAGATCCTCGGGGCGCTCGGCTCCGACCCCGTCCTGCGGGCCAGGCTGCTCGGCGTCTTCGGGGTCAGCGCCGCCCTTGGCGAGCACGTGGTCAGGCACCCCGAGCACTGGCGCCTCCTGAGCGGCACGCGGTCCCTGCGGCGGCCCGCCGACCACGAGCTTCGTGCCGAGTTGCTGCGCGCGGTCGGCGCGGAGCCCGAGGACCCCGAGCCGAGGGCGTCGGGCGTCGGCACCGCGACCCTGGCCGCGCTGCGGGTCGCCTACCGGGGCCGCCTGCTCCACCTGGCCGCCCGCGACGTCCTCGGCGAGGTCTCGCTGGCCGAGGTCACCGCAGAGCTGTCCGACCTGGCGGGAGCCGCGCTCGAGGCGGCGCTCGCCGTCGCCAGGACCGAGCACGCCGACCCCGGCTCGGTACGGCTCGCCGTCATCGGCATGGGCAAGTGCGGCGCGCGTGAGCTCAACTACATCAGCGACGTCGACGTCGTCTTCGTGGCGGAGCCACGGGAGGGCGCGGAGGAGACCGAGGCCGTCCAACTGGCCACCCGCCTGGCCAAGAGCATGATGCGCGTCTGCTCGGCCAGCACCCCCGAGGGGTCGTTGTGGGAGGTCGACGCCGCACTGCGCCCTGAGGGCAGGTCGGGGCCGTTGGTCCGCACCCTCGCCAGCCACCAGGCCTACTACCGCCGCTGGGCCAAGACGTGGGAGTTCCAAGCCCTGCTGAAGGCCCGCCCCGTCGCCGGAGACCTCGAGCTCGGCGAGCAGTATGTCTCCGCGGCGAACGAGATGGTCTGGCAGGCCGCGACCCGGGACAGGTTCGTCGAGGACGTGCAGGCGATGCGCCGCAGGGTCGAGGCCCACGTGCGCGGGGGCGAGGCGGACCGCCAGCTCAAGCTGGGGCCAGGCGGGCTGCGCGACATCGAGTTCGCCGTGCAACTGCTGCAGCTCGTCCACGGCCGCCTCGACCCGCTACTGCGCCGCCGCGCCACGCTCCCCGCGCTCGCCGCCCTGTCCAGGGGCGGCTACGTGGGCAGGGACGACGCCAAGGCGCTCGCGGAGGCCTACACCTTCCTGCGCCGGATCGAGCACCTGATCCAGCTCTACCGGCTCCGCCGTACGCACGTGGTGCCCGAGAGCGAGGCCGATCTGCGGCGCCTCGGCCGCGGTCTGGGCATGACCAGCGACCCGGTGGGGGAGTTCACCACCCGCTGGAGGCGCCACGCGATGGAGGCCAGGCGCCTGCACGAGAAGTTGTTCTACCGGCCGCTGCTGCAGGCCGTCGCGCGGCTGCCCGAGTCGGAGGCCCGGCTCTCGACCGCCGCCGCGCAGGCCCGTCTCGAGGCGCTCGGCTACGGCGACCCGGCCGGAGCCCTGCGCCACATCAGTGCCCTGACCAGCGGAGTCTCCCGCCGCGCCGCGATCCAGCGGACCTTGCTCCCGGTCATGCTCGGCTGGTTCGCCGACGCCCCCGACCCCGATGCGGGTTTGCTTGGCTTCCGGCAGGTCTCGGACAAGCTCGGCGCGACCCCGTGGTACCTGCGGCTGCTGCGCGACGAGACCGCGGTCGCCTCGCGCCTGGCCCGGCTGCTGGGGACCAGCCGTTATGTGACGGGCCTGCTGCTGCACGCCCCGGAGGCGGTCGCGATGCTCGGCGCGGACGCCGAGCTGGATCCCAGGCCCGCCGAGGCGTTGCTGGCGGAGGCACGGGCCACCGTCGGTCGCTACCCGGGTGAGGCGGAGAGCGCGGTGGCCGCGGCACGCGGGCTGCGGCGCAGGGAACTGGTCCGTACGGCCGCCGCCGACCTCTCGGGGCACATCGACGTCGAACGGGTCGGCCAGGCGCTGTCCGCGCTCAACGACGTGACCATCCAGGCCGCGCTCGACGCCGCGATCGGCAAGGTCGAGATGGAGCGGCGCGCCCCGCTCGGCACCAGGTTCACGGTGATCGCGATGGGCCGCCTCGGCGGCCTCGAGTGCTCCTACGGCAGCGACGCCGACGTGATGTTCGTGCACTCGCCCCTCGCGGGCGTCGCGGAGAGGGACGCGACGGACGTGGCCTTCGCGGTGGCCAACGAGCTGCGCCGTCTGCTGGCGCTGCCCGCCCCCGACCCGCCCCTGCTCATCGACCCCGACCTGCGTCCCGAGGGCCGCCAGGGCCCGCTCGTCCGCACACTGGCCTCCTACGCCGCCTACTACGAGCGCTGGGCGTCGCCGTGGGAGTCCCAGGCACTGCTGCGCGCCCGGCTCGCCGCGGGGGACGCCTCGCTCGGCGCCGAGTTTCTCGCTCTGGCCGACCCGCTGCGCTACCCGGCCGACGGCATCCCCGACGCGGCCGTGCTGCAGATCCGCAAGCTGAAGGCCAGGATGGAGGCCGAGCGGCTGCCGCGGGGCGCCGACCCGACCCTGCACACCAAGCTCGGCAGGGGAGGCCTCTCCGACGTCGAGTGGGTGGCCCAGCTCCTCCAGCTCCGTCACGCGGGGCCACTGCCGTCGCTGCGGACCACCCGCACCCTGGAGGCCCTGCGCGGGGCGGTCGCCGAGAACCTGCTCTCCGAGGCCGACGAGGCCGCGCTCGCCGGGGCATGGCGGTTCGCCTCACGCGTCCGCGACGCCATCATGCTGGTCAGGGGCCGCGCCGCCGACTCCATTCCGGTTGACGTCCGAGAACGCGGGCTCATCTCCCGCACCCTCGGTTACCCGCCCGACGCCAGCGGGAGCTTCGTCGACGACTACCGCCGGGTTACCCGCCGGGCCCGCCTGGTCATGGAACGCGTCTTCTACGGCGACTGAACCGTTACGGTGGCCGGGGAGGTATGGCGCCCCTGGCGGTGCGGTGATTCGGGCGGCATGAGGGAGGACTGGTCGGGGCGGCACGCAGCGCTCTCCCCGAGGACGGACTTCCACACGAGCGGGACCCATTTCGTGCGATGGCGTTGCGCTTCCTGGGACCGGCGTGTATCAACGGTGCGGGTGATCTACTTTGCTATCGGTTTACATTGATCTGGCCATCGGCCTGGTGCTGGCCTTCCTGCTGCTGTCGCTCCTGGTGAGCGGCCTCAACGAGGCCATCGTCAGGCTGCTCGGCATCCGCAGCAAGTTCCTGTGGGCCTACCTTCGCGACACTCTGGACGGCGGCCCGAGGAAGGGCGTGTCCTGGATCCCGTCGAAGATCATTGACGTCTTCGCCAAGCTTCCCTTCTCCAGGCACGACCCACGTCCCCGGCACGACCCCGACCCCGCGCCGCCGGTGGTCGAGCCGATGCCGGTCGATCCCGGTGCGGTGCTCGCGGCGAAGGCCTCCGCGCCCCCGGTCGACATGACCAAGCGTCTCTACGAGCGCCTCCAAGAGATCGACCACCCCAAGGGCACCAGGACCAGCATCGCCGACATCCCGCCGGAGCGGTTCTCCTCGGCGCTGCTGGAGCTGGTCGCCGCGGAGGAGGACGGCGTCGAGGGACTGATCGCCAAGCTTGAGGCCATCCACAGTCCGCTCGCGGGGCACCTGCGGGGTGTGTGGGAGGGCGCCCAGCGGGACATGGGCAAGTTCCGCAAGGGTGTCGAGGACTGGTTCGACGGGGAGATGCAGCGCCTGTCCAAGCTCTACCGCCGCTACGTCAAGTGGGTGGTCTTCGCGCTGGCCCTGACGCTGACCCTGCTGTTCAGCATGGACTCGCTCGAGTACGGCAAGACCCTGCTGCGGGACAACGCCTACCGGGCCGCGGTCGCGGCCATCGCGGGCGGTGGCGGGGACGGCACGGCCGAGCTGAAGGACTCCCTGAAGGACAAGTGCGCCGTCGCGGGCTCCGTCGAGCCGTACTCCTGCGTCACCGAGGTCTTCAGCTCCCCGGCACTGGTCAAGATCTTCGACCACGCCATGATGAGCGTGACGATCCCCGCCGACGACGCCGGCAGCCCGTCCTTCACCTTCAACGCCACCACCTGGTGGAATCGCCTGATCACGATCGGCCACTGGCCCGGCTACCTGGTCACCGTGTTCGCCCTGCTGTTCGGTGCCTCCTTCTGGTGGGACATCCTGCGCAGGCTCACCGGCATCCGCACCAGCCGTTCCTGACCTCGCCCGCGCGGCTCGGGCATCCTGCGCGGGCTCACCGGCGTCCGCGCCGGCTGTTCCGGGTCCCCGCCCGCACGGCTTCGCCGTCTGGTGGCCCATTGTCAAGCGGAGGAAGCCTCCGTATTCTGGAAGCGATCCGGAGACATCCTCCGGTTGATTCTGCGGGGAGCTTTCATCCATGAGCGTGAATCTCGGGCGTGTGGGAGTGTGGACCTTCGCCTTCGACGGCCAGCCTGTGGCCAAGGTGCGAGAGGCGGCGGCGGAGCTCGACGAGCTCGGCTTCGGCGACGACGACCTGATCGAGGGCGGCAGCGACCGGCTGGTCGAGGCCCTGGTCGCGTGGGGGGACGCCGGGGGCATCGCCAAGCGGGTGCGCGAGCATCTCGACGCGGGCGCGGACCACGTCTGCGTCCAGGTCCTGTCACCGGAAGGGGGCCTGCCCGCCCGGCAGTGGCGCGAGCTGGCCCCGGCCCTGCTCGAACTCTGAGCCGGCTCCCGCCCTGCGAACAGGGTCCTACGAGTAGCGGAAGTATCCGGCGAAGTCCCCGATGGCGGAAAGCGGGTCGATCCGGACCTCGGTGCCGGTCCGCAACGCGTTGATCATCTTTTCGCCGCCGATGTAGATGCCCACGTGGTGGGTCTTCGCGTGCCTGCCGAGCCTGCCGTAGAAAACCAGGTCACCGGGGCGCGCCACGGCGGCGGGAATCCTCCTCAGGCGCCGGAGGTGGTCGTCGGTGTTGCCGGGGCCGAGCACGTCCCTGCCGTAGGCGAGCCGGTAGACCCATCTGGTGAGCCCGGAGCAGTCGAGCCCTCGGGTCGCGGTCGCGGGGCACGGCGTGATCGCGCCCCGGTAGCCTGCGCAGGTGCCGAAGGAGGGGCCCGGGACGTCGTCGTGGCCGCCGCCCCACGAGTAGGGGATCTCCCCGCCCCGCCAGCCGGGCCTGCTCTCTCCGGCCTCGATCGCGTAGGCGATGGTGGTCACCCGGTTCAGGAGGGCAGGCAGGATCGGCACCGAGCCGCCGGTGACCAGGAGGGTGCCCGCGAGCACGGCCGTGACGGCCGGTATCCGGTGCGGGCGAGTCCTCCGATCGGCTTCTCCGATCCACGCGATCCCCGGCATCCACCCACCCCGCTCCCGGACGTTTGCGCCCAAGATATCGCCGGGGCGGCGGGCCGTACGTCATGACGGCCGCCGCCGCGGGTCGGCCGGGTCACGTCCCGGTGGGCGGGCCGGCGAAGACCAGGCCTGCGGCGGCGACCGAGCCGAACTGCTCGATGGAGACCCGGATCGCCACCTCTCCGCCGGGTGGCGCCTCCTCGGTGTGGGCGCGGACCAGACAGTCGCCCCACAGTTCCACGTAGCGGGTGAAGGTGGCGTCCATCTTCACGGGGATCAGGGGCAGCGGATGAGTGACAGCGAGGGCCGCCTGCCGCATGGCCTCCATGAGCGCCATGCCGGGGACGTGGTCGAGGCTGTGGTCGAAGAGCACCGGATGCGCGGGATCCACTCGCAGCAGCCAGGTGTGGTCGATGCCGGTCGGTGCGAGCACGACGTCGCGCGACAGGTCGCGGCCGGCCAGCCACGGGGCGATCGGGTCGGGGAGCGGGGGAGTTTCCGCCGGGCGCCCGTTGAGGACCGAGGCGCGCAGCCGGTCGTGGGCCGCCTGGGAGACACAGTCGAAGCTTCCCTCTCCCATGCCGACCAGGCGTCCGTCCCGGTAGAAGTCCACGTGCCCGCGCAGACCGGCCAGGTTCCTGCCCCGGTGGCGCACCTGGCTGCGGGTGAAGCGGAGCACCAGGTTGGTCGGGGCGGTGCCGACGACCAGGTCGCCGGGATCCACCTCGTAGGAGAGGTCCCACATGAGGAAGCAGCGGTCCATCGGGCAGTCCAGCTCGGCGTGGCTCACCACGAGCCCGGCCTGGCGGATGGTCTCCGCAGCCAGCAGCGGGTCGCAACACCCCCCGACCGGCCGGTAGAAGCTGTGCCCGCGTGGCCACTGCGCTGCCAGGACGGACGTCTTGTCGTCGATGGAGCGCCAACCGGTGATCATCACCTCGGAGACCGCCGTGCGGTGCACCAGCCGCCGGGAGACCGTCTGCTCGAAAAGCGCGGGGTCGACCGATATGTCGATTAAGTCGTGTGCAGCCATGGGGTACTACCTCCCTAGAGCTCCTGCGTTTCAGGGGAATGAGGGCGTAGAATACCGACCGAGCGGTATTTTTTTAGGAGGAACTGCTTCCGTAATGGTGAAACAGGAACGCGCGCGAGTGACCAGGCAGCGGATCCTTGAAGGCGCGGCCGAGGTGTTCGAGGAGTACGGCTACGCAGCCACGACGATGGCGGTGATCCTCGAGCGTTGTGGGGTGACGAAAGGGGCGCTCTACTTCCATTTCTCCTCGAAGGAGGAGCTGGCCAGAGCGATCCTCGGAGCCGACGAGACGCTACTGGCCTCACTGGTCTCCGGTGAGACGACTCCTCTCCAGGCCCTCATCGACGCCAGCCACGGGTTCGCCGCCGAGTTGCAGAACAATGTCATCACCAGGGCGAGCGTGCGGTTGGCGATCGAGTACGGCACCTTCTCCAAGGACAACTTCACCACCCACGTGCTGTGGCAGGGCGGCGCGAGGGAGTTGCTGGTGAGAGCCCAGCGGGAGGGTGACCTGCGCCCCGAGATCGACGTCGACGCGGTGGCCGGGACCGTGGTCGCGGCCTTCACGGGTGCTCAGATCGTGTCGCAGGCGACGACGGGCAGGCGTGACCTGCGCCAGAGGCTCACCGACTTCTGGAGCCTGCTGCTGCCCGGGATGGTGCCGGACGACCGGACCTCCCGGTTCGATCCCGCCGGGACCTCCGCCGGTCCCGAGGGAGCCTCAGCGAGGTCCGAGAACGTTCCAAAAGGCTCCGTCGAGGATGGCTACACCAGGGTGTAACCGCCGTCCACGGGCAGGGTCACGCCGGTTACGAAGGAGGCTCGGTCGCTGGCCAGCCAGGCGGCTGCCTCGGCGACCTCCTCCGGTTCGGCGGTCCTGCCCTGTGGGGTCATCGCGTGCAGTGTCTCCTCCATTCCAGGGCGCAGGGCGAACCACGCCTCCAGCATCTCCGACCTGGTGGTCCCGGGTGCGATCGCGTTGACCCGGATGTGGTGCTTGGCGTACTCGGCCGCGGTGGCCCTCGTGATCCCGACGACCGCGTGCTTGGAGATCACGTACGGTGAGGCAACCGGGGTGGCGACCAGTCCGCCGACGCTGCTGGTGTTCACGATCGAGCCGCCGCCGGTGGTCAGCATCTGGCATATCTGGCTGCGCATGCAGTACCAGACCCCGCGCAGGTTGACGTCGACGATCGCGTCGAACACCGTGTCGTCGATCAGGTGCATGGGGGAGCGCTCGGCGGCGAGTCCCGCGTTGTTGAACCCGACGTCGAGCCGCCCGAACGTCCTGACGGCCGTGGAGACGGCCCGGTCGACCTCCTCGGGGCGGGTCACGTCGGCCACCGAATAGGCAGCCTCGAAACCCTTTCCCCGTAATTCGTCGACCAGGTCGCTCAATTCCCGTTCCCGCCGTGCGGTGAGAACGACCGCCGCGCCTTCACGGGCGAATACCCGTGCCGCCGCGGCGCCGATTCCGCTGCTGGCCCCGGTAATAAGGGCCACCTTTCCCGATAGAATTCCCGACATGTATATATTGTCACCACATCGCCTTTGGTCTGGCAATATGCATCTCGGTTAAGTTGTGTGAATTATTGGGGGTTGGACTGTTTTATGTGTTCTTTCTCGGGCTTTAAGTTCCGCTGCGATAACGGTGTATGAGGGCCACGGCCATCGCGCCCTCGCCGACCCCGGACGCGACCCGCTTGACCGAGCGGGAGCGGACATCGCCGGCCGCGAAGACGCCCGGCACGCTGGTCTCCAGAAGGTACGGCTCGCGCTCCAGGCTCCAGGCCTCAGCGGGCACGTCGGAGCCGGTCAGCACGAAGCCGTGCTCGTCGCGCGCCACCACGCCGTCGAGCCACCCGGTGCGGGGCCGGGCGCCGATGAAGGTGAAGACGAAGGCGGCCGGCTCCTCGGCCGTCTCACCGGTGGCCGCGTCGGCGAGCGTGATGCGCTCAAGGCGCTCCTGCCCGGAGAACTCGACCACCCGCGTCCGCAGCCGCACCTCGATGGCGGGGGTCCTGCGGATCTCGTCCACGAGGTACTGGGACATTCCCGCCTCAAGGGAGTCCGACCTGATCAGCATGGTGACCTTGTGCGCGTACTTGGCGAAGTGCAGCGCCGCCTGCCCGGCCGAGTTGGCGCCCCCGATGACGTGGACGTGCTGCGAGGCGCATGCCTGGCTCTCGGTCATGGCGGCGCCGTAGTACAGGCCCGCGCCCGCGAAGCGGTCGGCGCCGGGGACGTCCAGCCGGTTGTAGGACACTCCCATGGACAGCAGCACCACCTCTGCGCTGATCTCGGTGCCGTCGGCCAGTGTGATGACACGCGCAGGATCCGCCCTGCGCAGACCGGTGACCTCGACCGGATACAGCAGCTCGGCCCCGAACCTACGGACCTGCGAGACCGCCCTGCGGGCCAGGTCGCTGCCGGCGAGCCCGGTGGGGAACCCCAGGTAGTTCTCGATCAGGCTGGAGGTGCCCGCCTGTCCGCCCGGCACGTCCGAGTCGACCATCAGGGTCGAAAGCCCCTCGGAGGCCGAGTAGACGCCCGCAGCCAGCCCGGCGGGGCCCGCCCCGATGATGACGGACTCGTAGTGCGGGCGCGTCGCGGACGTCGGCAGCCCGAGCCGCTCGACGAGCTGGACGCTGGTCGGCGCGGCCAGGTGGTCGCCCTCGGCGAACAGCACCAGGGGCAGGGCGTCCCGCCGTCCCTCGGCGAGCCGCTGGGCCTCCGAGTCGAGATCGACGTCCAGGAACCGGAACGGCTGCTCGTTGCGCGTCAGGAAGTCCCTGACGGCGTGGGTGGCTGGGGAGACCGGTATGCCGATGACCTTGATGCCCTGGTAGGCGGGCCGATGGGAGGCCGTCCAGTCGGACAGCAGGTCGTCGAGCACGGGGAAGAGGCGTTCCTGCGGTGGGTCCCAGGGCTTCATCAGGTAGTGGTGGAGCCTGACCCGGTTGATCGCGGTGATCGCGGCGTCGGTGTCCGCGTACCCGGTGAGGAGCACTCGCCTGGCGTCCGGGAAGCGCGCCCCGGCCTCCAGCAGGAACTCGACGCCGGCCATCTCCGGCATCCGCTGGTCGACGAGGAACAGCGCGGGATCCTCGCCGCGTTCGTCCAGCGCGTCGAGGATCTCCAGCCCCTCCTTGCCGGAGGAGGCACCCAGGATCCGGTAGCTCCCGGAATAGGTGCTGCGCAGGTCGCGCCGGACGGCCCTGAGCACCTGGGGATCGTCGTCGACCGCGAGGATCACCGGTTTGCCGATTCCTTCGCTCACGTGTGCGTGACCTCCTCGTTCACCTACGGGGACCAGACCATGACGGTCTCCGAAACCAAGGCCTGCTCATGTTGGGACCCTCATCGTAGGTACGGGCTCCGATCCGCGGTCGGGAACCTGATTTAGTTCGGCGAATCCGCCGTGCGCGGGTCCCGGACGCCCCCCGCACCCGACAAAGTGCGACCGGATGCTTTGACCGCGGGATCGGCCGATGCGACGCTCCGTTCCACCTGAGGTGAGAGGAGCCGACCCATGGGCGCGAACCGCCTGCTCGAAGAGGAACTCCGGGCGCATCCGCTCTTCGGCGGACTGACCGGGGAGCAGTACAGCTGGCTCGCGGAGGCGGGGCGCCCCCGCGAGCTGATCGACGGTGAGGTGCTCTTCTCCGAGGGAGCGCCCGCGCGCTTCTTCGTGGTCCTGCTCGACGGCGAGTTGCTCATCTCCAAGGAGGTCGACGACCGGGACGAGGTGCTCGCCCGGCACTCGACCAGGCCGGACGCGGAGACCCGTGCCTCGCTCGCGCACACGTTCACCGGAGAGCTGTGCGTGCTGGCCGGCGACGCCTACCTGGCCACGGCCGCCTCGGTCGGCGACAGCCGTGTCGCCCTCTACGACAGGGACGTCTTCCTGCAGATGCTGGTACGCGTCCCGCAGGTTTCTGAACTGGTCGTCCCCGTCCTGGCGCTCCGCGCCCAGGACATGATCGTGAGCGGGGGGAGACGCTCGACGCTGGCCTCGCTGGGCACCCTGGCGGCCGGCATCGCCCACGAGCTGAACAACCCCGTCTCCGCCGTGACCCGGGCGATCGGCGAGCTCGACGCCGCCGTTGCCGGGCTGGAGGCGGCGGCCGAGACCTGGGGCGAGACGGCGCAGGAGGCGGAGCGCGAGGCCGTACAGGCCGCCCGGCGGGACTGGCTCGCCCACCCGCGCGGTTCGGGACCTGGCGACGCGCTACAGGTGAGCCTGCTGGAGGAGGAACTCCAGGACTGGCTGGAGGATCACGGGCTCGCCGACGGGGCGCCCCTGGCCGCGCTGCTGGCCGAACGCGGCCTGGACGTGGAGTGGCTGGAGGACCTGGCGCGGCCGTTGCGGGCCGACCGCCTCCCCATCGCGTTGAGCTACCTGTCGGAGAGCTTCCGGGTCCGCTCGTGCGTCGTGGACGTACGGGACGCGGGCACCCGGATCTCCGCGATCGTCAGGAACACCAAGGAGTACACCAACCTGGACCGGGCCCCGGAGACCGACGTCGACGTGCGTGAGGGCCTGGAGTCGACGCTGGCGATGCTGCGGCCGAAGCTGGCGGGCGTCACGATCGTCCGCGACTACGCCCAGCCGCTGCCGCGCGTGCCGGGCCATCCGACCGAGCTCAACCAGGTGTGGACCAACCTGATCGACAACGCCGCCGGGGCGATGGGCGGGAGCGGGGATCTGCGGGTCAGCGTGCGCGGCGAGGGCGGCTGCGTCCTGGTTGAGGTCGCCGACACCGGTCCGGGAATCGACCCCGAGGTGCTCCCGAGGGTGTTCGAGCCGTTCTTCACCACCAAGGACATCGGCTCGGGCACCGGGCTCGGCCTGCACCTGTCCCACCGGATCGTCACCAAGTTGCACCGTGGGTCCATCACGGTCTGCTCGCGGCCGGGCGACACCCGCTTCCAGGTGAGGCTGCCCGGGGCACCCGTGGCGACCACGGGAGCCCCGGAGACGACGGCCGGGGACGCCGCGGCTACACCCGGTCCGGATCGTCCAGTTGTGGCCGGTTCCTGACCTCCGCCCAGGTGAGCAGGGCCAGCAGGCCCGCGAGGACGGCGATCCCCACGGGCGGGGACAGGGCGGGCGACAGGAGACCGAGCAGCAGCACGCTCACCGCCGTCACGACGCGGGCCACGACGAGGCCCCTGCGCAGGGGGCGCCGGATCACCAGGTGCGCCGCGGTCGTCGCGAGCAGGAAGACGGCCACCCCGCCGGTCAGCGCGAGGCCCGCGGCCGCCGGGATGTGTCCGGCGTCGGCGTGCTCGATGAGGACCTCTGAGCCGACCGCGGTGGCCGCGAGCCCGGCGAAGATGAGCAGGTGGCCGTACCCGTAGGCGAAGCCCCGCACCAGGGACGACCGTCCGCTGGTGAGCGCGTTGATGATCACGCGATGGTCGACGTGCTCGAAGTAGACCCACCACAGGCACGCGACGATCACGAAGGAGAGGAACGCCACCGGAAGCGTCGCGGCGGTCCAGGTCGTACCCCTGGCACCCCAGGCGACGGCGATCACCGTCTCGCCGAGCACGATCAGGGTGAAGAGGCCGAGCCGTTCCGGCAGGTGGGAGGCGTGCGCGGGCGGGGAGTCGACCGACAGGTAGGCCACGAAGGGTGTGGCGATCTCCACCAGCAGCGCCAGCGCCCACAGCGCCAGGTGCCAGGGCGCGGGGACGGCCGTCGAGGCCAGCCAGAGGGCTCCGCCGCCGCCGAACCCCGACACGTAGACCCCGCACAACCTGCGGAGCGCGGTGTTCTGCGCCGCGCTCGCCGGGGCGTCCCCTGAGGGAGGCCGCGCCGGGCCCGCGGACGTGGCCCGGCGCGCGTAGCCGTACAGCCCGGCCAGGATGGCCTGGAGCACGGCGTTGGCCAGCGCGAAGCCGTGCGCCCCGTCGTGGCCGGCCTCGACGGGGGCGATGGCGACGCCGATCGTGCCCGCGAGCACCAGCGACCCGAACATGCCCGCCAGCAGGGCGATCCGGAAGTGCGTCGCGTCGGTCTCGAACAGGTCGGCGTAGTAGGCGAAGCTCATCCACATCCACCACACCGGGACGAACAGCGCGCAGAACACCAGGAGCCCGTGGAGGGTCAGGTCCTCGTGGAGCAGGCGCGCCAGCTCGGAGACGGCGACGACGAAGACCAGGTCGAAGAAGAGCTCCAGCCACGAGGGGTGCGTCGCCTCGGTGGAGCCAGCCAGGTGACGCAGGGCGGGGGAGCGGCTGGTGCTCACGGGCCTCCCAGGGCAGTACGGGCCGGGACGGTACGAATTCGGTGGCGATCAGGACAGTACGAGTTCGGCGGGCACCCGTCCAGCGGGCAGGTCGACCAGCCGGAGCACCGCCGCCGCGACGTCCTCCGGGCGGAGCATCGACGACCTGGGAGCCCAGGAGCGCGCCCAGTCGGCCATCGGCGTGTCCACCAGCTTCGGGCAGATCGCGCAGGCGGACACCCCGTCGGCCGCAAGCTCCTGCTGGATGGCGGCGGTGAAGCCGACCACGCCGAACTTGGCCGCGCAGTACAGGGAGAAGCCGGCGTCGGCGCGCTTGCCGGAGATCGAGGCGATGTTGGCGATGAGGGGCCGCCCGTCGCGCGCGGCCTTGCGCAGGTAGGGCAGCGCGGCCTGGCAGAACAGGATCGTGGCGCGCAGGTCGACGTCCAGCACCCCGGCCACGGTGGCCGCGTCGTAGGAGTCGAGTGGGCCTGCCGCCAGCACGCCCGCGCTGTTGACCAGCACGTCCAGCCGTCCCCATCGCTCGGCGTGCGCGGCGACCGCGGCGTGCGCGGCCGCCGGATCGGCGATGTCGGTCGCGACGGCGTGCACCGCCGCCTGCGTGCCGTGGCGCGCGGCCTCCGCGCCGAGCCGGTCGGCGGCGTTACGGAGCCTGGCCTCGTTCCTGCCGAGTATCGTCACCGCGAACCCGCGTGATACCAGCGCACCGGCGGACGCCAGGCCTATTCCGCTCGAACCGCCGGTCACGAGTGCTGCGTGCCTCGAGGAACTCATCGGTGTCTATCCCTCCACGATGTCGGGGACGATGGCGGCGAGCGCTCGCTCGGCGAGCGCGCCGATGGTCAGCGCGGGGTTGGTACACGCGGCACCGCCCCCCGGGATGAGGGCCCCGTCGACGACGTAGAGCCCCGGACAGCCGTTCACCCGGCCGTACCTGTCCGTCGCGATGCCCAGGGGGACGCCGCCGCAGGGGTGGCCGGTGAGGCTCGCGTCGACGGCCTCGATCGCCCCGGTGCCGAGCCGCCGCAGCGCCGCTCGCGCACCGTCGGCGATGACCGTGACGTCGGGGTCGTCGGCGGGCCAGGTCAGGTTCACCGAGTCGGTGCGCTCGTCGTAGGTGAAGAAGCCCTTGGCCGGGCCCAGGCCCATGCCGATGAGGCCCATGAACCCCTCAGGCATCTTCGCCTGGGGGATGGGCATGCAGGCCAGGGCGACGGGCGCCACCGGATTGTCGAGGTCCTCGAGTACGGCGCCCGCCGGGCCGCCCTCACCCGGGCCCGTCGGAGGCAGGCCGCTCCTGATGATCACCAGGTCGCCGTTCGCGCCCCAGCGCGTGCCCACCGAGTCGGCCAGCTTGGGCAGCGCGCCGGTCTCCCTGGCCCGGACGAGGAGCCGGGTGGTCGCGACCGAGCCCGCGGCGAGGAAGAGGTGCCGGGTACGGATCTCCTGGCGGGCGAGCACGCGGCCGTTGTCGTCGAGCTCGTCGACGGAGACCACGTAGCCGTCGCCGTCCTCCCGCACGCCGGTGACCAGGTGCAGCGCCAGCACCTCGACCTTGCCGGTGGCCTCGGCCAGCGGGAGGTAGGTGCGGTCGAGGCTGCGCTTGGCGCCGCTGTTGGAGCCGTACCAGACCTGGCCCGCGATCAGCGAGGCGGGGACGTCCCCGGCGAGCTCGGCGCGGATGACGTCCCAGTCGAGCCCCTGCTCGAACAGACGCGCCTGCATCCCGGCCGCGGCGGCCTCCTCGAGCAACACCCGCTGGCCCCGGTAACGCTCGTGGGCGAGCACGTCCGCGGGCATGGTGGAGACCCCGACGGTCCGGCGGACCTGCGGGTACCACAGGTCGTCCAGCTCGTCGTAGTCGAGCCACGCGGGGAAGACCCGGGCGAACAAGTCCCGTCTCGGCTGGTACAGCACGGTGTTGTAGACCAGGGAGCCGCCGCCGACGCCGGCGCCGGCGAGCACGTCCATGCCGGCGCCCCTGACACGTTCGAGCACCCCGGTGTACACGTCGATCGGCACGTCGTCCTGGGCGGGGGCGACGGTGACCGGGCTGAGCCAGGCGGCCCGCCCGTCGGGGGCGTCGTAGGTGGCGAAGGTGTCGTGCGTCTCGGTGACCGGCCAGCGGCGCCCGCGCTCCAGCACGATCGTCTGGACGCCGGCCTCGCCGAGCCGCAGCGCGGCGATCGCGCCGCCGAATCCGCTGCCGATGACCAAGGCCTCAGTGTCCCGCATTGCCGCCTCCCGCGATGAGCAGGGTGACCTCGTGGTCGGCTCCCAGGACCTCTTGTGCCAGGTCGAGGGGGGTCTTGCCGTCGTGGCCCGTCAGGTCGAGCGGTGCCCCCGCCTCGACCAGGATCCTGGCGCACTCGGCGTAGCCGTGCCAGATGGCGTCGTGGAGCGGGCTGTAGCCGTTGGTGCCGCCCTGGAAACCGAGGTTGATGCCCGGCCGGGCGACGAGCTCACGGGTGATGTCGGCGTGCCCGTTGTAGACCGCCTTGTGCAACGGGACGGCGCCGAACGTCGGTTCGACGGCGTTGACGTCGGCGCCCGCGGCGAGCAGTTCGCGGACGATCTCGGTGTGCCCGTCCCGGGAAGCCACGAGCAGGGCGGTGTGCGCGTCGTTGAACCCGTTGACCACCGGCCAGCGGGTGTCCACGGGGAACCCGGCGGCGAGCAGTTCGCGCACCGCGGCCACATCGCCCGCGGTCACGGCGTTCATGAGGGCGTGCTCGCGGGCAGCCGAATCGTCGGCCTCCTGCCGGGCCCGCAGGAGCTTGTCCGACTCGATGAGCCGTTCCTTGCCGAAGGTGTTGACGTTGAGCTCGTACTGGAAGTGCTCCTTCATCGAGAAGCCGTAGTGGGTGGACAGGTTCAGCCCGGCGCCGCGGTCGAGGAGCACCGCGACGATGTCCGGCCACTTGAACCACAGAGCGTCCATGAGGGGGGTGTGACCGGTCGTCGCCGCGACCGAGTCCACGAAGGCGCCGGCGTCGAGCAGGTCGCGCACCACCTCCGCGCTGCCGCCCTGGCAGGCCTTGTGCAGGGCGGTCGCCCCGGCCCTGGCGTCGGCGGTGAAGACGTCGGCTCCCGCGTCGAGCAGCGCGCGCACGGCGGGGGCGTCCGCCCGCCCTGCGGCGATCATGAGGACGTTGAGCCCGGTCCCGGGGTCGCGCTCGTTCGGGTCGGCGCCGGCTCGCAGCAGCTCGCGGATCTCTTCAACGGCGCCACGGTGCACCGCGGCGGTCAGATCGCCTTTCATGTGCCACCTTTCGGTAAGGCATTCGTTGAGGTGGACAGTAGGCCCGGTCGTCCCCCGTGGCCACAGGCGGCGGATTTTCCCCGGGCACTTTGTCAGTTGGCGCTCCGAGGCGGGAGAACAGCTGAGGATAAGCCGATATTTCGATAATTCCACGTGACTTGACTTAAATTCCGGATTCAAGGCGCTATGTCGAGAAGTAAATGCTTGTTCGTTGACCGCCGGAGAATTCCGCTGCGATCCTCCTTTGCAAGATCCTCTGCGAAAAAGGAGATCGCGTGATCCACCAGTTCATCCTGGCCGCCCCGAAGCCAGGCATGACCACCCAGGAGTTCCAGGACTACTGGGTCAACGTGCACGCGGTGAAGTTCGCCGCCAAAATCCCGCAGATCAGGCGCTACCTGATCGACTCCCGTATCCCGTTCGCCGGCGACCGCGGCCGGCCCTCGCTTCCCCACCAGGGGATCGCGGAGATCTGGCTGGCCAACGACGAGGAGCAACTCGCCTCGCTGCAGACCGAGGAGTTCCTCCACGGAGCCAGGCTCGACGAGCCCAACTGGGCCGCCTTCTGGGCCACCATCGTGATCGACACCGACGCGCACGAGATCGTCCCCGGCACGCGGCCTGCTGTCGCGGAACCGTCCTGGGTCAAGGTGACGACGCTGATCAAGCGCAGGCCGGGACTCACGCTCGCCGACTACCGCAGGCGGACGCTGGAGGAGTACGCCCCCGTGGTCAGCGGGCTGCCCGGTCTCCGCCGCCACCTGCACGCGCACACCAGGGACGGCTACTACACCTTTGGCGAGGCGAGCTTCGACAGCGTCGAGCAGATCTGGTTCGACGACGTCGCCGCCGCGGGCGAGGCGCTGGCCTCGCCGTACTTCGCCGAGAGGGTCGCTCCGGCGCTCGACGCGGTCGCCGACCCCGCGTACGTGTTCTCCCTGACCGCCAGGGAGAAGTGGATCATTGGCCCGCAGGAGGAGCGATGAGCAGGAAGATCCTGGTGATCCTGTCCGAGCACGGCTACTGGGGCGAGGAACTGCTCGGCCCGCTCACCCACTTCGACCAGCGGGGATACGAGGTCATCTTCGCCACGCCGACCGGCGGCCGGCCGCACGCCCTGCCGCCCAGCATGGACGCCGACTACGTCGACCCGCCGCTCGGCCGCTCGGTCACCACGCCCGAGGTGGCGAAGCTGACCCGCGAGCTCGACGAGTCGGACCGGCTGGACGCACCCCTCGACATCTCCGCCTGGGTACCGGAGCGCCCGTACGTCAGCGACGACGACTACCTGCGCGCCCTGGAGGCCTACAACAGGCAGCTCGACGAGCTCTCGGAGGCAGTCGCGGTCTACGACACGATCCTGATCGTCGGAGGCAGCGGCCCGATCGTCGACCTGGCCAACAACGAGCGCGTGCACGCGCTGATCCTGGCCTTCTTCAAGGCGGGCAAGCCGGTCGCCGCGGAGTGCTACGGCGTCGCGTGCCTGGCGTTCGCGCGGGACTGGGAGGACCGCAGGAGCATCATCTGGGGCAAGCACGTCACCGGCCACTGCAAGGAGTACGACTACAAGGACGGCACCGGTTTCCTCGGCACGGACTTCGTGATGGGGCCGCCGCCGTACCCGCTGGAGTACATCCTGCGTGACGCCACCGGACCCGAGGGCCGTTACCACGGCAACTTCGGCAGGGAGACCTCGGTCATCGTCGACTACCCGTTCATCACCGGCCGTTCGACGCCCGACTCCTTCCTCACCGGGCAGAAGATCGTCGAGACGCTCGAAAACGGTCTCCGCCGGTTCGGCTGGTGAGGCGATGATGGAGGCCAGACGCGGCAACGAGGCGATCATCGAGCAGTTCCTCGCCGACGGCATGACGCACATGTTCGGCAACCCGGGAACGGTCGAACAGGGATTCCTCGACGCACTGGAGAAGTACGAGGACTTCCGCTACGTCCTCACGCTGCAGGAGACGGTGGCGGTGGGCATCGCCGACGGCTACGCCCGCGCCACCGGCGGCCCCGGCCTGGTCCAGCTGCACAGCGGAGTCGGCCTCGGCAACGGGATCGGCATGCTGTACCAGGCCATGCGCGGTCACACGCCGCTGGTCGTGGTCGCCGGCGAGTCCGGCGTCCGCTACGAGGCGATGGACGCCCAGATGGCGGCCGACCTCGTCGCCATGGCCCGCCCGGTCACCAAGTACGCCACCCGGGTGACCGACTCGTCCTCCGTGCTGCGCGTGCTCCGGCGCGCCATCAAGATCGCGATGACGCCACCGCGCGGCCCGGTCTTCGTCGCGCTCCCCCTCGACGTGCTCGACCGGCCCAACGACGAGCCGGTCCTGCCGTCGGTGACGCCGCACACCGCGACGGCGCCGACCGCCGAGCTGGTGAGGTCGGCGGCGGCGTTGCTCGCGGGCGCCTCGGCGCCGCTGCTGCTGATCGGCGACGGGGTCGCCGCCTCCGGCGCCAACGCCGAGCTGACCCGGGTCGCGGAACTGCTCGGCGCGGACGTGTGGGGCGTGGAGATGTCGGAGGTCTCCTTCGACGGGCGCCACCACCTGTTCCGCGGGCAGCTCGGCCACATGTTCGGCGAGGTCAGCCGGGCCGTGGTGGAGAAGGCGGACGCCGTACTCGTCGTCGGGACCTACCTGTTCCCCGAGGTCTTCCCCGACCTCGTCTCCCCGTTCGGGCCGGACGCGCGGATCGTCCACGTCGACCTGAACGCCTACGAGATCGCCAAGAACCATCCGGTGACGCTGGGCCTGGTGGCCGACCCGAAGACCACCCTGGCCGCGCTCGGCGCGGAGCTCGAGGCGTCGATGACCAGGAGCGAGCGCGAGGCGGCGGCCCTGCGGCTGCGGCGCAGCAGTGAGCGGCCCCGTGGCGTCCCGGACGACGACTCGCTGCTGGCCGCCTTCGCCAGGCAGCTGGCCGAGCGCGCCCCCGAGGACCTGATGGTCTTCGACGAGAGCCTGACCGCGGCGGGCGTGCTGGGCGCGTACCTGCCGCCGAGGCTGCCCGGGCACTGGTTCCAGACCCGCGGGGGGTCGCTCGGGGTGGGAATCCCCGGCGCGATCGGCATGAAACTCGCCCACCCCGGCAAGACCGTCGTCGGCTTCACCGGTGACGGCGGAAGCATGTACACCATCCAGGCGCTGGCCACCGCCGCCCGCGAGGGCGTCGGCGCGAAGTTCGTCGTCTGCGACAACCGCGGCTATCGGCTGCTCGACCTCAACATCGAGCAGTACTGGCGTGAGCGGGACATCTCCCACCACGCCTACCCGCGCTCCTTCGACCTGACCCGCTTCGACCTCGGCTTCGTCGACATCGCCCGCGGGCTGGGTGTCGACGCGATGCGCGTGGAGAAGCACAGCCAGGTCGAGGAGGCCGTCGAGCGGCTCCTGCTCGACGACCGGCCCTTCCTCATAGACCTCATGACGGAGTGACCGTGGCCGACTCACGCGTCGCGATCCTGATGGAGAGCGACTACTACGAACCAGAGATCTTCTACTACCAGCGCAGGTTCGCCGAAGAAGGCATCGCGGTCGACTTCCTCACCCGTCTGTGGGGGCAGCCGTCCATCACCTTCACCGGCCACGAGTACCGTGCCCCGTTCACGGTCTCGCTCAGCCTGGAGGACGTCGACCCGGCGGACTACTCGGTGGTCGTCGTGCCCTCCGGCATGGTCTCCGACCGGCTGCGCTACACCGAGGACGTGGAGCGGCTCGCGCCGGCCACCGACTTCCTGCTGCGGGCCTTCGACAGCCCGGGCGTCGTCAAGGGGATCATCTGCCACGGAATGTGGCTGGCCTCCTCCATCCCGCACGTCGTGCGCGGCCGCAAGGTCGTCTGCCACAACAACCTGGTCGGCGACGTGCGGAACATGGGGGCGGAGTACGTCGACAAGGACGTGGTGATCGACGGCGACCTCGTCACCGGCCGTTCGGGCCAGCACTGTCACCTGTTCGCGAGAACCCTTGTCGACCTGCTCGTACAGAAGGGCGAAACCCTATGAACTTCACCTTCTCCGACACCATCGCCGGACAGGTAACCGCCTATGACCGGCAGACGGCCGTCGCCACGGTGGTGACCGCGGACGGGCGCGAGTTCCCCGTCTCGGTGGACGGCGACCCCAGCGCCGAGCTGCTGCGCAACCTCGGCGAGCCGTACACCGACGCCTCAGGCCAGCTCGACGCCATGCTGGTGCCCGGCCGCTTCCTGTTCGCCTACGGGGTCTTCTACCCGCACGGCGACGGGCAGCTGTTCGACGCCAAGCGGATCGTCTTCCTGGGCCGGCGCCCCGGGGACTTCCGCTTCGAGGAGTCGAGCTGGTGGGCCGACCAGCTGGAGGAGATCGCGACCTTCTACCGCAGGGCGCAGTTCGGCGACGGGCCGGTCGACTTCGCCGAGTACCGCACGATGATCAGGCTGGGCGGCGAGAAGACCGACAGCCACGTGCAGGAGACCGACACGATCTCACGCCTGGTGTACGGCATGGCCTCGGCGTACATGCTCACCGGGGACGACTCCTACCTGGAGGTCGCCGAGCGGGGCACCGAGTATCTCCGGGCCAACCTGCGCTTCGTCGACGCCGACGAGGGCATCGTCTACTGGTACCACGGTCTGAGGGTCGAGGGGGACACCCAGCGCAAGCTGTTCACCTCGGAGTTCTCCGACGACTACGACGCCATCCCGATGTACGAGCAGATCTACGCGCTGGCCGGTCCCGTGCAGACCTACCGGATCACCGGTGACCCACGGATCAAGAGCGACGCGGACGCGACGCTGCGGCTGTTCGACAAGTTCTTCCTGGACCAGGAGCAGGGCGGCTACTTCTCGCACATCGACCCGATCCTGCTGAGCCCCGACCATGAGTCGCTCGGCGAGAACCGCGCGCGGAAGAACTGGAACTCGGTCGGCGACCACGCCCCCGCCTACCTCATCAACCTCTACCTCGCCACCGGCGACCCCCGCTACGCGGCGTTCCTCGAGTACACCTTCGACACCATCGTCAAGCACTTCCCCGACGACAAGAACAGCCCGTTCGTCCAGGAGCGGTTCCACCGGGACTGGTCGCACGACACCACCCACGGCTGGCAGCGCAACCGCGCCGTGGTCGGGCACAATCTGAAGATCGCGTGGAACCTCATGCGGATGCACTCCCTGAAGCCCAAGGCCGAGTACTCCGAGCTCGCCACGCACATCGGCGACATCATGCCGCCGATCGGCGGGGACCGGCAGCGCGGCGGCTGGTACGACGTGGTCGAGCGGCTGCGCCGGGACGGCGAGGAGCGTTTCCGGTTCGTCTGGCACGACCGGAAGGCGTGGTGGCAGCAGGAGCAGGCGATCCTGGCCTACCTCATCCTGTCCGGCGTCACCGGGCAGGACCGCTTCAGGCAGGAGGCGCGCGGGGCCGAGTCCTTCTACAACGCCTTCTTCCTCGACCACGACGAGGGCGCCGTCTACTTCAACGTGCTCGCCAGCGGCCTGCCGTACCTGCTGGGGACCGAGCGGCTCAAGGGCAGCCACTCGATGAGCATGTACCACTCCTCCGAGCTGTGCTTCCTCGCGGCGGTCTACAACAACCTGCTCCTCAACGGCAAGGCCATGGACCTGCACTTCAAGCCCGACCCCGACGGCTTCGCGGACCGCATCCTGCGCGTCGCGCCGGACCTGCTGCCCGCTGGCTCGGTCAGGATCGGCGCGGTCGAGATCGACGGCGAGCCGTACGACGACTACGACGCCGACGCGCTTACCGTCCGGCTGCCCGAGGCACAGGGGCGTGTGAAGGTCAAGGTCAGAGTGGAGGCCGTCCGATGACCGTCAACGTCACCGCGCACACCTCCGGCGGCGTCACCACGGCGCGGATCGAAGGGGAGATCACCAGCACCACCGCCTCCGGCGTGCAGGAGCGGCTGCTGTCGCTCCTGGGCGGCGCCGGAAGGCTGCTCATCGACTTCTCCGGCGTCTCGTACATTTCCAGCGCGGGCCTGAGGATGCTGCTGATCCTGTACCGCAGGGCCGAGCAGGCCGGGACCGGCATCGCCCTCGGCGGCCTGTCGAACGAGGTCCAGTTCGTGATGTCGGCCACCGGGTTCCTTGGTTTCTTCGAGATCACCGACGATCTCGAAAGCGAGACGGGACGCGTGCGACCGTGACCGCCGAGCGTATCGACGACTTCCCGACGCGGCAGATCGACGGGTACCGCGTCCGCCAGGGCCGCCCCTTCCCTCATGGGGCGACCCTGGTGCCCGGCGGGGTCAACTTCTCGGTCTTCTCCGACGGCGCCACCTCCATGGCGCTGGTGCTGTTCGACCGCGGCGCCGACGAGCCGGCGACGGAGCTGCCGTTCCCGCCCGAGTACCGGATCGGCAGCGTCTTCACCATGACCGTCTTCGGGCTGGACCTGGAGAACCTGGAGTACGGCTTCCGCGCGGACGGCCCGTTCGACCCGGCGAGGGGATACCGGTTCGACGCGCGGGCGATCCTCGCCGACCCCTACGCGCTGCTGCTGTCCGGGCGTGACACATGGGGGGTCATGCCGGACTGGACCAGGCCCTACCAGTACCGGGCGATGATCGCCCCGGGTGACTTCGACTGGGAGGAGGACGCGCCGCTGCGCACCCCCACCGAGGGGCTCGTCATCTACGAGACCCACGTGCGCGGCTTCACCCGCCATCCCTCGTCGGGGGTCTCGGCCCCGGGGACCTACGCCGGGCTGCGTGAGAAGATCCCCTACCTGCGGGAGTTGGGGGTCAACTGCGTCGAGCTGATGCCGATCTTCGAGTTCGACGAGTTCGACAACTCGCGGGTCAATCCGGACACCGGTGAGCGGCTGCACAACTACTGGGGCTACAACACCGTCGGCTTCTTCGCCCCGAAGGCGGGCTACGCCGCGACCGGCCCCTACGGCATGCAGGCCGACGAGTTCAAGGCGCTGGTCAAGGACCTGCACCGGGCCGGGATCGAGGTGCTGCTCGACGTGGTGTTCAACCACACCGCGGAGGGCAACGAGTACGGCCCGACGATCTCGTTCAAGGGCCTGGACAACGCCACCTACTACATGCTCACCCCTGAGGGGTACTACTACAACTTCAGCGGCACCGGCAACACCGTCAACTGCAACCACCCCGTGGTGCGCGACTTCGTGCTCACCTGCCTGCGCCACTGGGTAGCGGAGTACCACGTCGACGGGTTCCGCTTCGACCTGGCCGCGATCCTCGACCGCGGCCCCGACGGGAGCCCGCTGCCCAACCCGCCGCTGCTGGAACAGCTCGCCTACGACCCGATCCTGCGGCACAGCAAGCTCATCGCCGAGGCCTGGGACGCCGGAGGGCTCTACCAGGTCGGCCACTTCCCGAACTACGGCCGTTGGTCGGAGTGGAACGGCAAGTACCGCGACGTCCTGCGCAGGTTCATCAAGGGCGACGAGGGAACCGTGGGGGAGCTGGCCGCCAGAATCGCGGGCTCACCCGACCTGTACGGCGGGCGCGGCCCCGCCGCCTCGGTGAACTTCGTCACGGCGCACGACGGCTTCACCCTCAACGACCTGGTCTCCTACAACGACAAGCACAACGAGGCCAACGGCGAGGGCAACGGCGACGGCGCCAACGACAACAACAGCTGGAACTGCGGGGCCGAGGGGCTGACCTCCGACCCGGAGATCGGCGCGCTGCGCATGCGGCAGATGAAGAACGCGCTGGCGATCCTGCTCACCAGCCAGGGCGTCCCCATGCTGCTCGCCGGCGACGAGGTCGGCCGCACCCAGCTCGGCAACAACAACACCTACTGCCAGGACAACGAGCTGTCGTGGTTCGACTGGACGCTCGTGGAGTCCAACGCCGAGCTGCTGCGGTTCACCCAGCGGCTGATCGGGTTCCGGCGCGACCATCCGATCCTGCGGGAGGCCAGGCACCCGATCGGCGTCGACTTCTCCGAGGTGGGCCTGCCGGACGTGAGCTGGCACGGGGTGCGGCCCTGGGAGCCCGACTGGTCGCCGGGCAGCAGGCTGCTGGCCGTGATGCGCTGCGGACGGAACGCCGCGGGGGAGAAGGACCACGTCTACGTGGCCATGAACTCCCACTGGGAGGGACACGACCTGGAACTGCCCGAACTGTCCGGCGGTGTCTGGCGGATCTTCGCCGACACCGGGGCCGCGACGCCGTCCGACATCTACGAGCCCGGCACCGAGCCGGTGCTCGCCCATCCCCGGCGCCACCACATCGCACCGCGCTCGGTCGTGATCCTGACCGGCTCCCACGACTAGGAGGACACAGTGGCATTCATCGCAACCCTCAGCACCGGCTCCGGTACCGCGACCATCCACCTGGCGGGCGAGCTCGACGCCTCGACGGCGGCCGACTTCCACGACGCCATCGACGACGCCGTGGCGACCGGCGCGAGCCGCCTGGTGATCGACGCGGCGAAGCTGACCTACATCGCCAGCGCGGGCCTGCGGGCCCTGGTGTTCGCCCGCCAGAAGGTGACCGAGGACGTCGTGATCGCCATCACCGGCGTCACCGAGCCCGTCCTCAAGGTCATCCGGATGGCCGGGCTCGACCACGGCTTCGACATCACCACGTCGTGAGCTCGCCGTGCCCCGCATCTCCGCGTCCCTCGAATCGCTCGACCAGGTGGCGGGTTACGTACTGACGCTCGCCGAGCGCGCGGGGCTCGTCCCCACGCTCAAGGACCGGCTGCGGCTGGCGGCCGACGAGCTGGCGACCAACATCGTGCTCCACGGCTATGGAGAGGCCGGGGGCGAGTTCGTGATCGAAGGTGGTGTGGACGACGACTGCGTGTGGATCAGGTTCGAGGACGACGCGCGGCCATTCGACCCCCGGGCCGGATTCCGGTACCCGGAGCACGAGACGCCCCTGGCGCAACGCCGGATCGGCGGTCTGGGGGTCTACCTGGCGCTGACCGCGCTGGACGGTTTCGACTACCGGCGGGTCGCGGGACGCAACATCAGCACGCTGCGGATCCTCAGGGATGGAGCCCATGAAAAAGACCAGCGTACTTATGCTGGATGACAGCCGGGAGCCGCCGCTGCGGCTGCTGGAGTCACTCGACGAGGCGGGGGCGCGGGTACGGGTCCGTACGCCCGCCGACGTGCTCGGCGCCGGACGGACGCCGGCGGCGGACGTGCTGCTGGTCTCCGCCGAGGTCCCGCCGAACATCGTCAGGGGCGTCGTCCGGCTGATGGAGGAGGAGGGGCGGCAGCCGACCGTGCTCGCCTACACCGAGCACGATTTCGGCGCCCTCGAACGTCACGTGCTCAACGGGTCGGACTATCTGATCCCTCCCTTCCTGTCCTCGCTCGTCCGCACGCGGCTGGGCAGCTGCCACGAGCAGGCCGAGCTGAGCCGCGCGCTGCGCGAGGCCGGGAGCTTGGCCGACCTGCACCGCTACGAGCGGGAGCTGGAGATCGGCAGGGAGATTCAACTCGGCTTCCTGCCGGACTCGCTGCCGACGCCGGAAGGGTGGGGGATAGACGTCCGCTACCGTCCGGCCAGGACCGTCGCAGGTGACTTCTACGACGTGTTCGAGCTGGTCAACCGCCGCCGTCTCGGCCTCGTCGTGGCCGACGTCTGCGACAAGGGGGTGGGCGCCGCGCTGTTCATGGCGCTCATCCGCAGCCTGCTGCGGCACACCGCCGAGCACAGCGGCATCCAGAGCGTGAAGATCGTCGACATGCCGGACGCGCACGACTCGCGCGCGGTGCCCATGGTCGGCGCGGCCACCCTGCTGAACGCCGTCGAGGCGACCAACGACTACCTCACCCGAAACCACGTCCATCAGGGCTACTTCGCCACGATGTTCTTCGCGGTGCTGGATCCGGTCACCGGCAGCCTCGTGTACATCAACGGAGGGCACAACCCGCCCGTGCTGGTCCGCCGGGAGGGCGGGGATCCGCTGGTCCTCGACCCGACCGGGCCCGCGGTCGGCGTCATCCGGGACTCGACGTTCACCCTCGGCCACGCCCACCTGGACCCGGGGGACGTGCTGTTCATCTACACCGACGGGGTCACGGAGGCCCGTGCCCCCGACCGGGAGTTCTTCGGGGAGGACAGAATGCTGGACGTGCTGTGCGGGGGCGCAGGCTCGGGCGCGGACCTGCTGCAGCGGATCGACGGCGCGCTGACGGGATTCGTCGGGTCGGCGGAGCAGTCCGACGACATCACGATGATGGCTGTACACCGGACCGGTCCCTGATGGCCCGCGTCGTCACCATGCACTCCTACCGGGGAGGCACCGGCAAGTCCAGCATGGCGGCGAACATGGCGCTGCTGCTCGCCGCCCGGGGCCTGCGGGTGGGCATCCTCGACACCGACATCCAGTCACCGGCCGTGGACACGATATTCGGGGTGACGGCCGGCCCCGGGACGGGCACGTTCGCCGACTACCTGGTGGGCCGCTGCGAGATCGAGGAGGCGGCCAGGTTCGTCCCGGACAGGAACCTGTTCGTCGTCCCGAGCAGGACGGGCTTCTCCGCGATAAACGAGATCATGACGAACGGCTACGACGTCGGGCTGCTGAACGAGGGCGTCACCCGCCTCGTCGGCTCGTTCTCCCCGGACGTGCTGCTGCTGGACACGCACACCGGCGTCAACACCGAGACCGTCATGGCGGTCGCGGGCTCCGACGCACTGGTCATCGTCACCAGGGCCCATCGGCTCGACCTGGCGGGCGCGGCGGAGAGCGTCGCGCTGGCCAACCGGCTCGGCTGCGCGCAGCGGGCCCTGGTGGTGAACATGGTCCCGGAGGGGGCGGCGGCCGCCGACCTCGTGTCGCAGGTCGAGAAGGCCTACGGGTCACCGGTCACCGCGGTCCTGCCGTACGTGCCGGAGATGGCCGACCTCGCCGACGGGCACGTCTTCGTCACGGGGCGCCCGTGGCAGGCGCTGCTCGCCGGCTACCAAGAGATCAACTCTGTTGTGCTGGGGGAAGGGATATGACAACGGCCAAGGACGAGGTACGGGGGATCGCGCTGGTCGGCGGCAAGGGGATGCGGGCGCGCCCGCTGACCCTCGCCAGCCCCGACTACCTGCGGAGCAAGGCCGCCATACGGCTGGCGGGACGCAGTCTCGTCGAGTGGGGCGTGGAACTCCTGCGGGCCCAGGGCGTCACGAAGTTCTACGTGGCCGCCAACGGCAGCGAGAACCGCTGCCAGACCAAGGCCATCCTCGGCGACGGCGACCATCTCGGCGTCTCGGTCTCCTATTCGAGGACCCGGTTCGACACCACCAACGCGGGCTCGGGGGAGGCGACGCTGCGCTGTGTGGACTACTGGGGACTGGACGGGCTCGCGCTCGTCTTCCCCACCGACTCCGTCTTCGACTTCGACCTCGCCGAGATGGTCGAACGGCACCGGGCCTCCGACGCCGCGGTCACCGTCGCGACCGTGCTCCGCTCACCGGCGGAGGTCGCGGGCAAGTACGGCGTGCTGCTCAGCGGGCAGGAGGGCGTCGTCACCCGGTTCGTCGAGAAGCCGGGCCTGGAGACGGCGGAGCTCCTGGCGGGCGGAGGCGCCCTGGAGACCAACGCCGGCATGTATCTCATCGACTGTCACCGTCTCTGGGCAGCCACCCGCCGCCCCGAGCTGACGGCGCCGGGACGCAGGCTCGACTGGGGCGGGGACCTCCTGCCCTACCTGATCGCCACCGGAGCGCGTGTCGCGTCACACCCCATCGGCAGGTTCGGCGACCTCGGCAGCCCCGAGGACTACCTGCACACCATGCGGGAGGTGCTCCACGACCGCTATCCGCTGCTCAGCGAGTGGATACGGCCCGCCACGACCCACGGGCGCGGTGTGCGCATCCACGAGAGCAGCCTGCGTCTCAAGGACGAGGTCTCCGGCCGCTCGCTCGCCGAGAAGATCCGGGACGGCACGGTGCGGATCGGCCCGGACGTCCGCATCGGAAGGGACGTGGAGATCGGGCCGGGGGTGGTGCTGGCCCACTCGGACATCGCCGACGGGGTGGACATCGCGCGTGGATGCCATCTCGACGGGGTGGCGTGCGGCGAGCACAGCATCATCGGCCCGCACGCCCGCCTCTCCGACAGTGTGCTGGGGACGGCGGTCGAGCTCAGGCCGTCGGTGACCCTGGAGGGGTTCTGCGCGCTGGGGGACGAGGTGAGGGTGCACGAGGGGGTCCAACTGCACGGGGTGAGCGTCTTCCCACGGCTCGACGTGTGGAGCGAAGCGCGCATCCGCCGGGGAGTGAGCCTTGTCACCCTTGATGACGTGCTCCGATGCTCGTACCAGGTGACATGACAGTCAACTTGACAGAGTCGTCACGGATGAATGTCGGTAACTCGCGTTCGGGGGTACCGTAGCGAACGGTGAACGCTTAACTACTCCTACGGCCTGCACGCGGGAGAGACGAGACCGTGAGTTCCATTCTCAGGTGCGACGATTCACTTTCCGGCAATCCGTGTGTCCTTCCCTGGACACTGGGCGAGTTCGATCTGTGGCGCATCCGCGAAGGCCGGCACGAGCGGCTCTGGCAGGTGCTCGGGGCCCACACCACGGTCGCGGGAACGACCTTCGCGGTGTGGGCCCCGAGTGCCCGTGACATCCGGGTCGTCGGCGACTTCAACGGCTGGCACGGCCTGGCCCACCACATGAACCCGGCGGGCTCCTCAGGGGTCTGGGAGCTGTTCGTCCCCGGGGTCGGCGACGGCTGCCGCTACAAGTACGAGATCCTCGGGGCCGACGACCGCTGGAGGCGCAAGGGCGACCCGCTGGCCACGGCGTCGGAGTTCGTCCCGGACGCCGCGTCGGTCGTGTTCACCTCCGGCTACCGCTGGCACGACGCCCGGTGGCTGGCGTGCCGGGCCAAGGCGGTGGCCCACGAGGAGCCGATGAGCGTCTACGAGGTCCACCTCGGCTCCTGGCGTCCCGGGCTGACCTACCGCGAGCTCGCCGAGGTGCTGCCCGGCTACGTCGCGGGCCTCGGCTTCACCCACGTGGGACTCATGCCCGTCGCGGAGCACAGCTCGAACGAGCGCCTCTCCACCGCCCTGTACGCGCCCACCGCCAGGTACGGTGACCCCGACGACTTCCGGTACCTGGTGGACAGGCTGCACCAGGCGGGGGTTGGCGTCATCCTCGACTGGACGCCGCTGTGCTTCGCGGCGGACGACGGGGCGCTAGGCCACTTCGACGGGACGCCCCTGTACGAGGCCGACGAGATCTCCCTGTGCGAGAGCGACACCCCCGCAGACACCCCCGCAGACGGCTCCGGGGAGGCGAAGGAGTCGCTTCCGTTCGACCACCGCAGCCCGGGGGTGCGTAACTTCCTGCTGGCCAACGCCCTTTACTGGTGCTCGGAGTTCCACGTGGACGGCCTGCGGACGGACGGCGACCCGCGCTTTCGCGACACCGACGCCGTCGTGCCCTTCTTTCGCGAGGTCAACTCCCTCCTCCACGAACTGAGCCCCGGCGTGGTTACGGTCGCGGAGGGATGGAGCGTGGGAGGTGGGATGACATCGTCCACGGACTCGGGCGGGCCCGGCTTCGACTTCCAGTGGAACACCGGCTGGACCGAGGACTGCCTCAGCTACCTGTCGAGAGACCTCGCCCACCGGAGGTACCACCACGCGGAGATCACCTTTTCCATGGTCTACGCCTACTCGGAGCGCTACATCCTGCCGATCTCCCATGAGACCGGGCCCCTGGCCCCCAAGCTGCCGGGCGACCGGTGCCGGCAGCGGGCCGGTCTCCGCGGATTCCTCGGCTTCATGTGGGCCCACCCGGGCAAGCAATTGCTGTTCATGGGGCAGGAGTTCGGGCAGGAGGAGGAGTGGTGCCGCGCCCGGGGGCTGCGCTGGGACGCCGTCGACGAGGGGGTCCGCAGCCTGGTCCGCGACCTCAACGCGGCCTATCTGCGTTCTCCCGCCCTGTGGCGGCTGGACTCCTCTCCCGAGGGGTTCCGGTGGATCGTCTCGGACGCGGCCGACGAGAACGTCCTGGCCTTCGTGCGCTACGACGCGGAGGGCACGCCGATGGCGTGCGTGTGCAGCTTCTCCCCCGTGGTCCGGGAGGACTTCAGGATCGGCCTTCCCCTGCCCGGCAGGTGGATCGAGGTCCTCAACACGGACGCCTCGCCGTACGGGGGGAGTGGGGCGGGCAATCCCGGCGGGGTCGAGGCGACGGCCACCCCCTGGCAGCACTGCGCGGCGAGCACGTCCATCGTCCTGCCGCCGCTGACCACCGTCTGGCTCCAGCCCCGGCTTTCTGACAAAGTCGCCGCTCCCTAAGGCAAAAAAACCGCATGGGCGGTATGGTTTTTCTTGGCACCCCCTAACGGTGCCTTCCCATGAGTTCTCTAGGCACAGGGCGCAAGCTGAGGGGGTCGCCCGTGAGTGTCAGCTCGTTAACCTCCGAACAGGAGAACGGCGCGTCGGAATTCTTCGCCCGGTTCTGTGGGATCGTGTTCTCTTCGATGAAGCGGCGTGACCAGCGCCGATGGGCACGGTTGTACATCCGGGGGCTGCTTTCGATCGAGGGACGCAAGACGATGCGGGGGATTGCGTCCTTGGAGAGCGAGTCAGCGGTCGAGCAGAGCCTGCAGCAGTTCATCAGTCAGTCGCCGTGGGGTTGGATCTCCGTACGGCGTGCCCTGGCCGGCTATCTGGAGCAGGCCATCCATCCGATCGCGTTCGTCGTCGAGCCGCTGGTGATCCCCAAGTCCGGGGAGCACTCCGTCGGTGTCGAGCGCCGATTCGTCAAGAAGCTCGGCCGGCTGGCCAACTGCCAGCAGGTGCTCGGTGTGTGGCTGGCCTCCGAGCAGGCAGCCTTCCCGATCGACTGGCGGCTCATCCTCTCGGAGAGCTGGACCGACGACCCGGGGCGCAGGCAGCGGGCCGGCATCCCGGACGACGAGGTGAGTCTCACCGTCGAGGAGTGCGCCGCGGAGGTGGTGAGCACCATCGTCAAGGCGTGGGAGATGAGACCGCGGCCGGTCGTGATGGACGCCAGGGAGCTGGACGTCGGCAGGCTGATCTTCGAGTTGTCCAGCAGGGGCATCCCTTTTGTGTTCCGGGTCCATGACTCGATCCCGGTCAGTCCTTCTGATCCGAGGATCCCGATGGGCATGGGCCGCCGTATCGAAGCAGGCCAGCTGGTCGACGCGCTCCGCGACGTGAGCCGGATCGTGGAGTCCCGCGGTCCCCTGGCCGGCACCGCCACGCCGTCGCGTTCCGGTGTGGTGGTGGCCGCCCGGGTGCACACCCCGTTCCGGTCGGCGACGGCCCAGGACGATCTCCCCAACCTCACCTTGCTCGGTGCCTGCACGGGGCCGGAGCAGCGTTCGGTCGCGGTGTGGCTGTCCAACATCACCAAGCTGCCACCTCCGGCACTGCTGCGCATCGCGCACACGGCCGAACAGGTTTCCTGGGACCGCGCCAGGGTGACCCACCGTCTCGGGCTCCGCGACTTCGAGGGAAGGTCGTTTCGCGGATGGCACCACCACATCACGCTGGTGTCCGCCGCGCACGCCTTCTGGATGCTGCTGGCGGGCGGCCGGGACCAGCGGCTGTTCCCGCTGACTCCGGTCCCCGCCGTCTCCGGCGGCAGAACCACCCGCACAGCCTGAGCACCGCCTCTCATACGGAGCCCCGATCGCCCCGTCGCGTCTCCGGGCCCGGATCGGCCCGGAGACGTCTTTGAAGCCACAGGGAATCGGGACACGGCCGGGCCGGGTGGCGGTCAGCCGAAGATCCCCGGCCCCGGGGTCAGGATGCGGTCGGGGTCGTACTTCGCCTTGCGGCGCAGCAGGTCCGGCCACAGCTCGCCGTACTGCGCCCGCCAGTCGGCCCTGGTGAAGTCCAGGGAGCCGATGGGGTAGCGGGTGCCGCCGAGCGCCTTGGCCTTGTCGTACAGGCGGCGGTTGCGCTCGAGCATTTCGGCGGCGAAGGCCGGGTCGGGCCCGGGGGCAGGGGAGGACGTGAGGATGTCGAACAGATAGACCCACTCACTGTTCCCCGGCGGGACACGGAAGAAGGGCCGGGTCAGCTTCGAGCGCCGCTGCGGGAAGAGGAAGCCGATGCCGGTGGGCGGTCCGTAGTCGCGGGCCGTGAGCGTCGGCATGACCTCGGCGACGTACTCCTGGGCCGACTCACCGGGGAGCATCACGTCGAACCAGGGCTTGATCAGGTCGTCCCAGGCGCACTGCCGCTGCCAGGCGTCGATGACCGGGTCGTACCTCTTCACCCACTCCAGGTAGGTGGAGTTCTCGATCTCCGCAGAGGAGACGGGCGCGCTCAGCCCGCGCAGCAGGCGCTGGTCGTCGGGCGTCCTGTCGGCGTTGTGGAAGACGACGGCGTTGAGCTGGTAGGTGACGTTCTTGCCGTCCGGCACGGACATCAGGATGTAGACGCCGTCGAACTCCTTGCGCTCCAGCAGGATGTGCAGGTCGGTCCAGACCTTCGCGGTTTCGGTGATCGGGTACCGGATCATGTAGTTGCGGGCGAGCGCACGGGCGGGCAACAGGTCGATCGTGGCGCGAGTGATCACACCGCACTGGCCGAGACCGCCGAGCATCACCTCGAACAGGTCGCGCTCCCGGTCCATCGAGCACCGGTGCAGACGCCCGTCGCCGGTCACGACCTCCAGCTCGCGGACGTGGTCGATCTGCACGCCGAACTCGTTCTGGGCGGGAACACCGCCGACCGAGAGCGTGCCGCCGACCGACAGCCCGACGTACGTGGTGAACAGCGGGGGCGTGAGCCCGCGGGGAGCGGCCGCGTGGGCCGCCTCCCGCCACAGCGCACCGGAACCGACGGTGATGGAGTCGGTGCCGATCGAGTGGATGGTGGACAGCGACCGGTTCTCGATGATGAGGCCGTCGGTGAGTCCCTGCCCGTGGGTCGAGTGCCCCTGTCCACGGGTGGCGACCGGGATCCGGTGCTCGCGACAGAAGGTGATCATCTTCTGGATGTCGCGGACGGAGCCGGGCCGCAGTACCGCGCGGGGCAGGTGCTGCACGATCCTGCCGAGGTCGCGGCCGTCGGCCTGGCGGGTGGGAAGATCGGTGAGCAGGACGCCGTCCAGGTGAGGAATCCGCTGGACGCTCCGGGAGCCGGCGCTGGTCGCCCAGGCCCGGGCCGTGGGGTCGAAGCCGACAATGAGGGCGCTCGCCCCGACAGTGCCGAGGAATCGTCGTCGTGTAACCACGCCTGAGACGCTAGTGATCACCCCGAAGCCGGAACAACGCGCCTTTCGTGGCATTGCGGATCACGCGTCAGCGTGCAGAGGACCTCGCCGTCGGCCACGACCCGGCCCACCTGCACGGACTCGTGGCCCGGGAGCCCGGCCGGAGCCGGTCCGGGGGCGGCCCGAGCACGTCGGCGACGACCGAGCCCCGGCCTCACGCCGTGGACCCGCACGCACCTCACATCGCCGGGGGAGGAGCGCATGCTTTTGCCCTGGCGATTCTCATGCTGTCGGGTGCGATTCTCCTTCCGCGGTAGGGCATGGTCGGGTGGACTGTCATGGTCGTCGGCGCGCCTGCTCCTGTGAAGCCAGGTCCTGCTTCGGCGTTTCCGGGCGTTCGATGCGGGTGGGGTTGCCGCGCACGAGCTCATCGTGGACACGCCAGCGGGCGGTGGTGACGGCGCGTCCTGCCGTCTCGTCGCCGTCCTCGATGCGCTGTCGCAGCAGCCGCATGGCGATGCGGCGGTTGAGGCTGAACTGCCGCTCGGTGTCGACCACGACAACGATCCCCGAGGGCCGGTGAGTCGCCCGCACCGCCGTGCTGGCCTTGTTTCGATGTTGACCGCCGGGGCCGCCGGTGCGGCAGGCGACGATGTCGACGTCCGCTTCCTCGAACGTCGTGCGCGGGGTGTCGACCTGGCACGGTTGGGCGATGACGTACCAGTTCTTCCGGCCTGTGCCGGCCCGGTATGGGCTGGGGGCCTGCCAGCACAGGGTTCCAGTCCACGAGGCGGCGAACGCCTCGGCACCGGCTCCCGATATCTGGATCAGGACCGATCGGTAGGTATCGGGCCGGTCACCGGGAATGGTCTGGGCCCGATGGGTTTCCAGGTTCTGCCGGGTGGCGTCGGCTTCCAGGCGGCGCAGCAGCCGGGCCAGCGCCCAGGCGCACTCCTGCGGGCCACGCCCGGCCGACAGGAGCAGGTGAACGCTCACTGCCGGCCTCGCTTGCGGCGCTGGTCCCGCTGGGATGCGGATCCGAGATCGGGTGTCTTGTAGGTGACCAGAGGGACCGTGGTGGCCACGGGCGTGGCCAGGTCATGGTCGACGAGGTCGGCGATCACCTGCTCGATGCGCTTGTAGGCCGTCGGCACCTCCTCGAAGAGCAGCTGGCGATCTCCGCACACCACCAGCGACCCCACCGGTGTGCGGCGCAGCTCCTCGACCGTGTGCTTGGCCCGGCCCCGGCGCAGGGCGTCCGCACGCGACATCTTGCGGCCCGCGCCGTGCGCGACGGAATGGTTGGCGTCCGGCCCGGCGTGGGCGGCCACGAGGTAGGAGGGGGTGCCTCGCGTACCGGCAATGAGCACATCGCGGCCGTCCCCCGGCGCCGCCCCCTTGCGGTGCAGGTAGACCCCGTCGCGAACCTCGACCAGGTTGTGGCACTGGTCGACGAGCGGCTCGGCGGGCTCGGCCCCCAGGGCATGGGCGACCCGGGCGGCCATCAACCGCCGGTTGAGCGATCCCCAGCGTACGGCGTCGTCATGCATCGCCAGGTAGGCGCCGGGATCAGGGGCGGGGCCCGCGCCGTGGACCGCGGTATGCGCCCGCAGGATCCGTTCGCCCAGCCCCCGGGAACCGCTGTGGACGATGAGAACCAGGTCGCCCTCGGCGAGTCCGAGACGGCTCGCGTGGCCCGGCTCGAAGACGGTCCCGATCCGCGCCAGCTCGACGAAATGATTGCCCCGGCCGACCGTCCCGAGGCTCTCGACATGACCGGCGGGGATATCGCCCTTCACAACGGCCCAGGCCGGGTCGTCGGCATCTTGCTCGGGATCCAGCGCGCGATCGAGGTCGGGGAAGCGGGCGGCGAGCTTCTCGGGTACGGCGCGCTTGAGCTTCATGGGGAACACGGCGATGCCGCAACCGATGTCGGAGCCCACCAGGAACGGGTACAGCACGGTCGACGCCATGGCGGCGCCGATCGGGGCGCCCTTGCCAGGGTGCAGGTCCGGCATGGCGGCGACGTGCATCATGCCGTCGAGGGCGGCCACCTGCTGGCACTGCGCGAGGGCATCGGACTCGATCCAGCTTGTGGGGGAGGCGAACACGGTGACGGTGGCCGGCCCCATGGCCGGGGTGGACGGCAGCGGGGACTCCTGCCGGGAGTGTTGCTGAGACAAAAAGCTCTCTTCCCTCAAAGGGGTTATGGGTTGACAGCATTGCGAGGCGCGTCGGCGCCGTGGCATCTCGGAGTAGCGGGGGGCTGTCCGTCAGAGCGTCATGGACACCACGTTCCCTGAGCCCACCACGCGAGGCAAGCGGTTTTCGGTCGTACGGGCCTGCACGCCTGCATGCACCGCCATCGCGGATCGCCGAACTGGAGCGTGAGGTCCGCGAGCTGCGCCGCGCCAACGAGATCCTCAAGGCGGAGCGCATGCGAAAGGCCGTCGAGCGCGCCCTGAACGGACGATCACCCGACGGCCTCACGCGGGATGTCTGAGTGCCCTGTATGTGCTCTGGCGGATCACCCGGCAGAGTTAGGGAACGACTGTCCCTGTTTGGCTTTTTCGCTCTGGTCCAGTTGAGATCAAGACTGTAAGGGATCTCAGCTGGGTGGACGACGATCCGTCAACCTAGTACCACTGCTGGTAGGTGCCGTAGTTGCAGGTGTTGAGGCGCACCCCTTGGGAGATGCTGCCGTCAAGGCACCGCAGGCTGTGCGCGTTCGTGTACGTGTATCGGCCGAGATTGCCCACCTCAATCTCGCCCCACTGCTGGTAGGGGCTGCCGCTGTTGCAGGTGTTGAGGCGCACCCCCTGGGAGATGCTGCCGTCGAGGCACAGGTTGCTGTGCACGTTCTTGATTTGATAGCCCTCGTCGTACGCGTCGAAGGACCACTGCTGGTAGGTGCTGTCGTAGTTGCAGGTGTTGAGGCGCACCCCTTGGGAGATGCTGCCGTCGAGGCACAGGTTGCTGTGCACGTTAATCAAAGAGTAAATTGCCGCGGTGCCCGCGCTTGCCTGAACGGCGGTGATGCTGGTCACCAGCGCCGCTGTGGACAAGACGATTCCGATCTTGTGAGTGAGCCGAAACATGAAGATCCCCTTTTCTTGCCAGCGAGGAGAATTGCAAGGAGGAAATTCTGCAACCCGCGCTTTTCCTCGTCTGGTGCGCCGAGTGTCTGGGGCAATTCATCCACGTTTTGCAGTAACGCGTCATTGGCTATGAGCGCACTGGTCTATGCATAGAGTGCAGTACTCGCGGGGACGGCCGGAGCCGGTGCAGGGGACGTGGCGGCCGCACTGGCCGTAGCCGCAGGCCCGACCAGGCCGGGATCCCGGTAGCGCTGGCCGCGAATCCAGCGATGCCACCGCTGACCTGCGGAGACTCCTCGGGAAACATGATCCCGGGATGGCGGGTCAATCTCTACCCATGCAGGTCAGACTCATATCTGTTGGATTTTCCGCGATTGCTACCGGGACTCCAGTACGCACACCAGGGGGTCGCCTGAGTCCCCTCACGTGCAGAAACGGCCCGGCATCGTGATTCGATTCCGGGCCCGTGATTTGCGGTTGTGTTGCGCCCGCGGTCCAGAAACGCAGG